>JADGQQ010000032.1 GCA_017881645.1 Clostridia bacterium | reverse complement strand
GGCGCAAAGGATGAAAACGCTGGTCCCGTCTTGACTTTTGTCTGCCTCGATATCATAATGACAAGTAATCGAAATGGAAATAATGGCAAATGCTTTGACGGAGAAAAGTAGCGGAGTATTCGCATACAGGGACAACGGGTCGGCGACTGAGAGCCCGTTGATGAAGGAAGCTCATGTGAAGTTCACTCCTGAGCAGGTCGGCTGAACGACGGGTGAAAGCACGTCCGGTAGGTTGATTCGGAAGGTTCACCGTTATAAAGAACACGGATTCGGAGGTCGCATGTGCTGCATGTGTACGCTTCCTGAATCCGATAAGTGCGACAAATGACCGGCGGTTCACCGGATCCTATGTCGAAAATGGGTGGTACCACGGTTAGATCCGTCCCATTGCCGTGTTGGCTTTAACATGGTGATGCGGCGGTTTTTTTGTTTTATATCCGGTGATTTTGAAAGGGAGGGTTAGTTTGTATGGCGAGAAGAGAGATTCAAACAAGTATCTGGAATCCGGACGTGGAGTGCATGGACCCGGAGGCGATGCGTACTTTACAGGGAGAACGGCTGATCAAATGTGTACACTACATGTATGAACGTGTTCCGTATTATGCAGCGAAAATGAAAGCGGCCGGCATCGTTCCGGGCGATATCCGCAGCATCGATGATCTTCCTAAGCTTCCCTTTACGGACAAATTTGATTTCAGAGACAATTATCCATTCGGCACGCTGGCCGTTCCGAGAGAAGAGATTGTTCGTTTTCATGCCTCATCAGGAACGACGGGCCGTATGAAAGTTGTCGGATATACGAGAAATGACATTGCTCTCTGGACGGAATGTATGTGCCGGTCTATGGCACGTTCAGGCGTCGAGAAGGGCGACATGGTGCATATTGCTTACGGCTACGGACTTTTCACCGGAGGCCTCGGAGCGCACTATGCCTGCGATCCGATGGGCGCAACAGCGATTCCGGTATCGGGAGGCAACACACCGCGGCAGATCCAGATTCTCCGCGAATGGAAACCGTCCGTTATTATGTGCACCCCTTCCTATATGCTGCATATTGCGGATGAAATGAATGCGATGGGCGTGGGACTCGATGAAATCCAACTCAAAACAGGTATTTTCGGTGCGGAACCCTGGACAAAGGAAATGCGGGACCAGATTGAAGAAAAAATGGGCATCCGCGCATTTGATATCTATGGACTTTCAGAAATCTGCGGGCCGGGCGTCGGCTGCAGCTGCGATAAATCCGACCTCATTCATCTGGAAGTGGATCATTTTATTCCGGAAGTTGTGGATGCAGAGACGGGAGCGCTCCTCGCTGAAGGCGAACTGGGCGAGCTCGTATTTTCATCAGTCACGAAAGAGGGAACACCTCTTCTCCGGTATAATACGCACGATCTGACACGTCTCTTTCACGGGAAGTGCGAATGCGGGCGAACAACAACCCGCATGGAGAAAGTCACGGGACGCGCAGACGACATGCTGATTATCCGCGGAGTGAACGTGTTTCCGACGCAGATTGAAGCGGTCATGCTGACCTACTGTGAAGTTGAACCGCATTATGTGATTTATGTGGACCGCGTCAATAATCTGGACAGAATGACGGTGAAGGTCGAAATGACTTCGGCTTTTTTCTCTGACTCCATAAAAGATATTGAGCGAATTGAAAAGCGTCTTGCGGATGACATCGCATCCATTACAGGAATTCACGCGAAGATCACTTTGTGCGAACCCAGAAGCCTTCCTCGATCCGAAGGCAAGATAAAACGTGTGTACGATCAGCGATTCACCACTTGATTTAGTGACGGTAGGGCCTGCCGCATAGTATAATACAGGGAGCAGACGGTTCATCCGGCAGGAGTGTAGGAGTCTTTACATATGGATATTGCAGAAAATAGGCCAAAGAACATCGGGAGTATCTCCCGGGTGGGCATTCTGGGACTTGGCCTTATTGGCGGGTCTCTTGCGAAAGCTCTGCGGTTTAAGGCTCATGTTGGTAAAATTGTAGCGATGGACACCGATCCGGTTTCGGGAGAGCTGGCTCTTTCCGAAGGTGTGATTGATGAGTTCTCCATGCCCGCTGAAGGATATTCGATTTTTAACGGATGTGACATCGTCATCCTGTGCACGCCGCTGCCCGTAATTGTGCATCTTCTTCCGGAATTGTCCCGTCTGGATATCGGCATCCTGACGGATGTCGGCTCCGTCAAGACCCCCGTCATGGACGCAGTATCTCTGCCGAATTTTATCGGCGGCCATCCGATGGCCGGGTCGGAGCGTCAGGGGTATGCCTGTTCCGTCACTTCTCTCTTTGAAAATGCTCTTTATGTACTATGCGTCGGGGATGCCTGTACGGTTCCGGCTTCAAGTCTTCGTGATTTTGAAGAATTGATTCAGCTCATCGGGGCTGCGCCGATCCGCATGTCCGCGCATGATCATGACCAGCGGGTTGCGACGATCTCGCATCTTCCGCATGTGGCTGCCTCGGCTTTGTCGC
Source organism: Clostridia bacterium (assembly GCA_017881645.1). Lineage (GTDB taxonomy): Bacteria > Bacillota > Clostridia > Saccharofermentanales > Saccharofermentanaceae > Firm-13. The sequence continues at coordinate 7,113 of JADGQQ010000032.1, read as the reverse complement.
TTCTTGCCGCCCGTCTCGACGACGGACAGCTGGCTGCGCTCGCAGCAGGCGGATTTCGGGATATCACGCGCATTGCGTCTTCGGACTCCGCTCTTTGGGCAGGCATTACGCAAGCTTCTTCACCGGTGCTTGTGCCGGTGCTGACAATGTATATTGACATTTTGAAGCAGGTTAAGAAGGAACTCGAAAAAGGCGACAGCCGTTCGGTTGAAGCGTTTTTTGCACAGGGTGCTTTTTACAGGAACAGTCTTCCGACCGGCGGAAGAGGCGCTTTGGACACGACAGCGTCTCTGACTGTATATTTGGAAGACAAACCGGGGTCACTTGGAGCGATTACGACTCTGCTCGGACAGAAGAATATCAATATACGCAATATCAATATACGCAATTACCGTACGTATGAGGGCGGACAGCTGCACCTGCTTTTCGGCGACAGCGCACAGGCGGTCGAGGCATATTCTCTTCTGAAGGGAGCCGGATATGAGTGCGACTAAATATGGACTGATCGGGCATCCTTTGGGACACAGCCTGTCACCGTATATCCACGAGCGAATTATGGACGCAATGGGTATTTCGGGACGATATGAACTTTACGACATTCCCCCGGAATCTCTCGAGAAAGAACTCCCTTTGCTGATGAGAGAACTGGAGGGCTTTAACTGTACCATCCCGTTCAAGATGAGCGTGATTTCGCATTTGAGCGGTCTCGATGATTCGGCGTCCCGGTATCAGGCAGTGAATACGGTATGGAAAAATCGCGGATACAACACGGACCGCGATGGGTTTTTATCGATCGGACTCGATATGGCGGAGAAGAAGGTGCTGATTCTCGGTGCAGGAGGCGTATCGCGCATGATGGCATTTGAAGCGCTCGCACAGAAGGCGAGGATTCGACTTTATGCCAGGAATGCTTCCAAAGCACATGATTTCGCGGCCGAGCTTCGCAAAGCCGGGGGCAAAGACGTCGTTGTTTTCGCTGAGGAAGAACTCTATAAGGCGAACGATACGGATGTGATTCTGAACGGCACGCCTCGCGGGATGTGGCCGCTCTGCGGCGATCTGGCATCGCCGGCGGAGATTTTCCGCACCGGTCAGCAGGTTTTTGATACTGTATATAATCCCGCAGCGACCCGGTGGGTTCTTCACGCGAAGAAGAATGGCGCGCAGGCGGAAGGCGGTATGCGTATGCTGTTCCGACAGGCTGTCGCAGCGCAGCAGATCTGGCATCCGGGACTGCATTTCGATGACAAGAGACTGCTTCCGATTCTGCCGGATCTATCCAGAGAACTGCTGCAACGTTTCCCGGTCAAGTATGTATTTACAGGATTTATGGGCGCGGGAAAGACTACGATCAGCAAAGAAGTGGCGGCGGCTCTGAAAGTTCCGGTTTTTGATCTTGACGAACAGATAGAGAAGGCACGCGGATGTACCGTTTCCGAAATTTTCGCCAGAGACGGTGAAGAAGGCTTCCGGAAAGTTGAAGCTGCGGTTCTCAGCAAACTGCTGTCCAAGGGAGGATCGGCCCTGATCGCAGCAGGCGGCGGAGCGATATTGCAGGAGAGGGTCCGCGAATGCATCCGGAATCATAACGCAATGGTAGTATATCTTCATGCCTCGCTTGACTGTCTCTGGACGCGCGTCGGGCACGGGACCGGGCGGCCGCTTCTCGGCGACCCGGCGACGGAAGATGAGGCGGCGCGATTTAGCAAGGTGGCCCGTCTATATGAAGATCGGCTGCCGGCATATGAGCAGGAATGTGACATTAAGATTAATGCGGAGAAAGACCTGAACGCCGCGAGTGCAGATGTGATTGCGGCGCTTGGATATGGAGGATAATATATGATACTGGTACTGAAAACAGGGATGTCAAGAGAAAAAGTGGATGCTCTATGCACCTTTTTACAGAAAACATTCGGAGTACAGACGAACCCGATTTACGGCGCCCAGACAACCATCGTCGGACTTGTCGGCGATACGCAGTCCATCGAAGTTGAATCCATGGAAATGCTCGATGAAGTCGAGAGAGTCATGAAAGTGCAGGAACCCTACAAACGCGCCAACCGGAAATTTCACCCGGACAATACGATTGTCCGCGTAGGAGACGCTGAATTCGGAGGCAATAAAATCGTCGTCTGCGCCGGCCCGTGTTCAGTCGAGTCGGAAGAGCAGATGATCGATATTGCAGAATCCGTTAAGGCATCAGGGGCGACACTTTTGAGAGGGGGAGCCTTTAAGCCAAGGACTTCTCCGTACGCTTTTCAGGGACTCAAAGCGGAAGGTCTCATGTATCTGAAACGTGCACGCAACCGTACGGGGCTTCCGGTCGTATCGGAAATCACGAATCCGTCACAGCTTGAACTGTTCATGGAATTTGTCGATGTCGTACAGGTCGGTGCAAGAAATATGCAGAACTTTGAGCTTCTGAAGGAACTCGGCCGTATTAACAAACCGATTTTGCTCAAGAGGGGATTCTCCAATTCGATTGAAGAACTTCTGATGTCGGCGGAGTACATCATGTCGGGCGGAAATACACAGGTTATTCTTTGCGAACGCGGCATCCGCACATTTGAAACAGCTACAAGAAATACGCTGGATATCAGCGCCGTTCCGATTCTGAAATCAAGAACCCATCTTCCGGTGGTGATTGATCCTTCTCATGCGGGCGGCATGGCATGGCTGGTTGAACCTTTGTCCAAAGCTGCGGTTGCAGTCGGTGCGGACGGACTGATCATTGAAGTACACAACGACCCCAAGCACGCGTTATCCGACGGCCAGCAGTCGCTGACTCCGGAAGCGTTTGACGAACTGATGAAACATCTTGCACCTGTCGCGCAAGCGGTCGGGCGCACGATCTAAGGAGGAAATTATGCCGGATATTATGGCGAACACCAACAATGGCAATTACACGATTCGAGTTCGGACGGGTTCACTGGCACAGCTCGGGGTCATGGCGGACGCCTGTTCCAAGGGAAAGAAGGCTATTATTGTAACGGATTCAAATGTGGCGAAACTCTATCTTGAGAAGGCCGTCCGTTCGCTTTGCGACAGTGGCTTTACTGTAGCATCCTGCACGGTTCCTGCGGGTGAACTGTCCAAATCACAGCAAATGCTTTTCATGCTTTATGAGCAGTTCTATGCGGCGGGCATTACAAGATCGGATTTGATTGTTGCTCTCGGCGGAGGCGTGGTTGGAGACCTTACCGGATTTGCCGCCGCTACTTATATGCGCGGATGTCCGCTGATGCAGGTCCCGACAACACTGCTTGCGCAGGTGGATTCGTCCATCGGCGGGAAAACAGGCATTGACCTGCCATACGGTAAAAACCTTGCCGGTTCATTTTATCAGCCCAAGGCCGTACTGATTGATCCGAGCCTGCTGTCCACTCTTCCGAGAGACCGGATGGCGGACGGCATGGCGGAAGTCATCAAATACGGCTGCATCCGGGACGATATGCTCTTTGAGGCGATCGAAAAAGGGACCTTCGATCTCGAATGGATTCTGGAACGCTGCATCCGGATAAAGACCACTGTGGTACAGAATGACGAATTTGATACGGGCGAGAGAATGCTTCTGAATTTTGGACATACAATCGGACATGCAATCGAGAAGGCCACAGGCTTTTCAAAGATTACACACGGTGAAGCCGTAGCGATCGGCATGGTTTATGCATCTGTCATGGGAGAGAATGCAGGAATCACGGCTAAAGGCACAACAGCAAGAATTCGTACCGTACTGGCCCGCAGAAGCCTGCCGATTTCAACGGATCTGGATCTCGAAGTACTTTTTGACGCGATGCTTTCCGACAAGAAGAAGCTTTCCGGCAAAAACTACTTTGTTTTCCTGAAAAAAATCGGTGAAGCCGCTGTGTACCCGTTGACGTCGGAAGAAATGAAGATGCGTCTTGCTAAGGCGCTCGATGATGTAAAAGCGATGGGAGATGCAAACTAAGTGAGCGAATTTGAAACCATTCACCATAATGTTGTCGTGTATCCCGGGGATCTGAAGGGAGAATTAAAAATCCCGCTCTCAAAGAGCCTTCTTCACAGATCGCTGATCTGTTCGGCACTTTCGGGGGATTTAGCTCTGACAGATCTGGGCGAGGGTGTACTTTCAGATGACATCCGTGCAACGGTATCGTGCCTTGAGACGCTCATCGGGAAATATACGAACCAAACGCACGATTTTGATCACGAACCGGTTCGGCTGGACTGCAAGGAATCCGGATCGACGCTGCGTTTCCTCGTGCCATTCTGCGCAGCACGCGGCATCGCTGCAAGCATGGAGGGTTCCGGCCGTCTGCCGGACCGCCCGCTTTCGGAATACTCGCAGATTTTTGCCGGCAAAGGCGTACATCTCGAATTTCCGACGACGGGTCGTTACCTGCCGCTGCTTGTTTCCGGCCGGCTGAAATCAGGAAAGTTCAAAGTGCCCGGCCACATCAGTTCACAATACGTGTCGGGACTTTTGATGGTGCTTCCGATTTTGGACGGAGACTCGGATATTGAGCTTTCATCGCCATTGGAATCCGAACCCTATGTTGAAATGACAAGAGATATCATGCGCGAATTCGGAATTGTCACCGAAAAGACAAAGACCGGATTCCATGTCCGCGGCAACCAGAAATATCACCGTGACGATCCGTACAAAGCGGAACCGGATTTTTCACAGGCCGCTTTCTGGATGGTTGCGGAATACCTCGGACAAAAAGTCAAAGTCCTTGATCTTCCGGAAGTGTCTTCACAGGGGGACTGTGAAATCAGGACCTTACTTGACAAGCTCCGCGGAAAATCCGGGTCGACACCGGTCGGCGAGATGCCGATGCTCAGCGTGGATGCTTCGCAGATTCCGGATCTGATTCCGGTTTTTGCCGTAGCGGCTGCCGCAACACCGTGCGTTACAAGAATTACGCATGCAGAGCGCCTGCGCCTTAAAGAATGCGACCGCCTGATGGCGACACGCGAAATCCTTACGATGCTGGGTGCAACCATTTCGGAGACGACGGACGGGCTGATCATTTTCGGCAAAGCAAGGGTGCCCGGCCAGCCGATTTTCAAATCCTGCGAAGTAAGTTCTTTTCATGACCACAGAATGGTTATGGTTGCTGCGATCGCAGCGTCCTGTGCAAATGGACCGGTACAAATCACGGATTACCGTGCTGTAGATAAATCTTATCCGGAGTTCTTCAAGAACTACCGGATGCTTGGAGGAAAAGCCGATGAGCTCGATGTGGGGGAATAAAGTTAAAGTCAGTCTTTTCGGAGAATCGCACGGGAAAGGGATCGGCGTGGTTATCGACGGTCTTCCGGCCGGTATACCTCTGGATCTTGAGAAAATACAGGAACATATGCGCAGACGTGCACCCGGCCGGCAAGCCTGGTCGACCAAGCGGGACGAGAAGGATATTGCTTCGGTATTATCCGGACTGTATCAGGGAAAGACGACTGGTACGCCTCTTTGCGCGGAAATCCAAAATACCGATACACGTTCACTGGATTATGCGGAACTGGCCGAAAAACCACGTCCGGGACATGCGGATCTGACCGGTCTTGCCCGTTATAACGGTGCAAACGACCCTCGCGGCGGTGGACATTTTTCGGCTAGAATTATGGCTCCGCTGACATTTGCCGGTGCAGTCTGTCTGCAGATTCTGGAGGCGCGCGGGATCGAAGTCCGCGGGCATATTTTTGAAATCGCAGGCATTCAGGATACGCTCTGTGACGGCATGTCTCTCCCGGAATCCGTAGCCGAAAAAGAAATGCCGGTCCTGTCCGATGAACAGGGCGTGCTGATGGCTGCGGCGATCGAAGCGGCGCGTATGGACATGGATTCCGTCGGCGGTATTGTGGAATGTATTGCGGCCGGATTTCCCGCCGGTCTGGGACGGCCGATCTTCGATAATATTGAAAGCCGCATTGCATCGATCCTTTTCGGCCTTCCTGCCGTAAAAGGCGTCGAATTCGGCCGCGGATTTGCCGTAGCCCTGGCAAAAGGCTCTGAAAATAACGATCATCCGCAGATTTCCGAAAAAGGAATCCGTCTGACCACCAATCATGGCGGCGGGATCGAGGGCGGTATTTCCAACGGTATGCCGATCGTCGTCCGCTGCGCATTTAAACCGACTTCATCGATTGCAAAAGAGCAGGATACAATCAATCTTACAACCATGCAGAATGACAAACTGAGCCTTAAAGGAAGACATGACCCCTGTGTCGTGCCGCGCGCCGTTCCGATTGTGGAGAGTGCGATAGCGATTGCTTTACTGGATCTGATGGAGGAGGGCTGACACGATGGCGACTGATGCGATCCCGGTCATACTGCTGATTAACGGACCGAACCTGAATATGCTCGGCAAGCGAAGCAAGGAACACTACGGCAGTTTTACACTGTCACAGGCGGAGGGCGCTTTCCGGACGAAGGCTGAATCACTGGGCGTTGCACCGGTGTTTTTCCAGTCTAATGACGAAGGTGCGATTGTAACAGCCATACACGAAGCCATGGGATATGCCGCAGGCATTGTGATCAATGCCGGTGCATATACGCATTACAGTTATGCCATTCTGGACGCACTTCAACTTTGCGGACTGCCGGTTATGGAGGTTCACATTTCGAACATTCATAAACGCGAAGCATTCCGGAACATTTCCGTAATACAGCCGGCCTGTGTCGGTCAGGTATACGGACTCGGGCTTGACAGTTATCTGGTCGGGTTGGAGAAGCTTGTAAAAGAATGCGTTTTTGCCGATAAAAACAGCGCGCCGCCGACTGCCGATCAAGCAGATTCGGCGTCGACACTCGTTAATCTCCGCGAGCAGATCAGCGAAGTGGACGCCGAACTGATGCGAATTTTCAATCGCAGAATGGATCTTGCACAGGAGATTGCCCACACCAAAATTCAGTCCAGGACGGCTGTCTATGATGCGCGCCGCGAAGCGGAAGTATCGGACCTGGCACGTCAGCGTGCAGGTCTGGATATGGCGACACGCGTGGATTCCCTGATGAAGACGATGATGCGCATATCGCGGGAGAAGCAGTATGACATTCTGCTGCCGGGCGATCAGAAATGGGTGATCGGACAGGAACTGCAAAAGGCCGGTACGACGCTTTCGCATTTG
>JADGQQ010000001.1 GCA_017881645.1 Clostridia bacterium | reverse complement strand
TGTTGTAAGCAATGATCGCAGCGATTTTCGCGTCAGTATTGGATGTCAGATCGATGTTATACGCATAATGGAATAAATCCCACCATGTGCGGAAGCCGGTTTGATCTGAGAAACGGAACAATCCAATCGGCTGTACAGCAGGGGTAACCGGTAACGTTGTATCTGTAGGGGAAGTGTCCGAACCGGATGGTGCAGCGGTGGTTGGTGCTATTGTAGTTGAAGTAGGAATCGGAGTACTCTCCGCCGGTTTTTTGTTTTTGTTGCACGAACCCAACCAGACACTAAGCAGCACAATAAAGCAGATCAGGCAGATTGCCGCTAGTGCAAGCATCCAAAAACGATTGCGTTTGTATGCAGCATCCGTCTGTCCATAATCAAATCCCTGATCCTGATCAAACATGTCCTGTGAAGACCGCTGGGGATGATTTGATTCAGGTTTGGATGGCTTCTGAACATTTTGATTTGGACGCTGCTGACCCTGCGCCATGCGCGGATCCGCGGAACCGCCGTAAGACGGCACGGTCTTCTGCGGCGGTGTATAGGAATAACTGCCTGCGCTATGTTTCGGCTGCGGAGGAATATCCCGTCGTACGTCCTCTTCGTCATCTACGGAATAGGATCCTCGAGCATATACACCCGCATTGTCATATCCTGTCGGAGTATAACTGTTCGTCGGGTATGTCGGAGGAGAATAGGTAGGTGCGTCATAGATCGGCATATCCGGAATGTCATTCACATTGGTCTTCTTCGGAGCAGCCGTTTCCCGTGATTCAAACGGAATAAAGAAGGAAGACGCTTGTCCGGAAGATTCTGCAGGAGGTTGCCCGTAGGGTGTTCCTGGACGATATCCCGGCACCTGCACAGGTGTCTGCGATGCAGAAGAAGCAGCATAAGCTGCAGACTGCGCTACCTGACGCTTGAGCTTTTCAGGGGACGTGTCGTCTCCGAACACCAGAGGTTCATTCTCTTCGTCCTTCGGCTCATCCGGAACATATTGAGGCGTGCTCTTTCCTTCATTACTGTAGGCATCCAGCGGGTACGCTTCATCTGCCGGTTTTGCATCAGGAGAAGGAATCGTATCATTCGCATCAAATTCCGTCTTAACAAATCCGCCTTCATCCGTATGCGGAGAATTGTCCTCAACCGGTTCTCCAAAAGGAGCCATCTCATCATCTTTAAAATGAATCGGATCTTCCGGTCCGGAAGGTGCAACGGGCTTTTCGGCAAGCGGCTGAACGAATGGATCTGTCGCTTCATTCCCGAAAAACAGCGGTTCAGGAACGGCTGGCCCGGAAACGGGCACCACTGCTGCTGCAGCAGTCATTACGGGCGCTGCGGAAACAATTGGAACTTCAATCGCATCATCTTCTGCTTCGTTATAAGATTGCTGACGCTTCTTCTTCCCAAACCCAAAAAGTCCGGCTTTTTCCTGAGCGGACACTCCCTCGACAAAAGAGATCATCATCTGGAGCGGGATACCGGGTACTTTTGCAGCTGCCTCGGTAATAATGATACCGGCAGCATCACATTGGTCTTCCGCTTCAAAAAGAATTCGAAGCAATTCATGCTGACCGAGTGCATCATATATTTCGCGGTTGCAGAGAATAATGCAGTCGTCCATCTTCAGCTGTGCAATGTTGGAACACAGCGCTGTAGCCGTCTTCGTCGCACAATAGTTGTAGAAATTATCCACTTTCTGTTTCTGAGTGTTTACTGCTTCGATCGGAAGATCGGTTGCCGTCAGCGGGAAAAGCGTGTCGTCCCGATAGAGGAACGCAAGCCCCTTGCCCATTGTAATTGCAAAGGCTTCCGTGTCCTTAACCATGACCCCTGCGAAAAAGGGTGAGCGGGTGTTATCCGCCTGCAGCTTCATTCGCCCGGTAACCGCCACGGCCGTATTAACGAGTTCTCCAATTTCATCATCCAGGGCTTTTCGGCCCGTCTTGATCTCATTGAAGAGCTTCTTTAGCGGCATTGCATAGGCCGGTTCCGCTGCCGGATCTCTTCCCGGCACCGTCGCATGAGAAAAGACGGAGAAGAAAAAACCCCTGTCTTCTTTATCAACTGTAATATCAGCAGATCTGGCTTCTCGCTTTCCGGACAGACGCCCATCCAAATAGAATGCGTCTGTTACATCCGAAGCGGAATAATACCTGGCAGTCACGGTCGTTGCGAGACGAGTTAATTTAGCCATAACAAGAGCCTCCAGTCCATATCTTCAACTTATCCTCAGTGTAACCAACAGAAATAACACCATAAATCACAAAAAGATTTTAATTTATTATACCATAATGAAAATTCTGGCAAGCATTTCCAAGCAGAATTCACATTATTCTTCCGATTTATTTATATAAACCTGCATATATTTCTCAATTATCGGAAATGGTGCAGGGCCGATGTCCAGATACGCTTTGTGAATATCCTTCAACGACACGGAATCTCCCAGTTTGTCCTGCGCGCCGGAGATGATGGCGGCAGTATTCAGATGACCAATACTGTAGGGCATATAGTAACAGGGAATCTCGACAGACGTGTCATAACAGGAGTCCGCATAATCCTGCATATCAATGTTGTATTGGGCCAAATAGTCATATACGGCCTGCCGGTCCCAGCCTTCATAATTGACTCCGATATCGATGCGGGACGGGAAAAGCAAATTGAATACCTCATACTCCGCATTGACATAGGCGACCAGATTCGCGTCATAACTCGCATGATCTACGACATATGCGCCTGCATACTCTGCCCAGCCCTCCGAATATCCGGAAAAACTTGCGTATCGCTGATAATAGCTTGTAATATTCTGCGCGTGATATACCGATTCGTACAAGTGGCCCGGATATCCTTCGTGTGCTATGGTGCCAAGGAGATTCTGATACCCGTCAAGGGCCGCAGTATTGGTCAGAATCAGATTATCCGTCGGATCATCAATTCTGCAGGACAGGTAGGCTGCCGGGCTAAAGAAGTCCTCCAACTGACTGGGCACCTGCTTCAGTGTTACCGTGTGTTTCATAATGGGAGGGAAATCGGTTTGGATGGCCTCTTTGCAGTAGTCAAGATTCTCCTGCACACTGCCTTTGGAAAAATTATAGGATGCATATGCTTTTGTAAACGCATCATCATATGTCGTTGCAGTGAAAACATCAATGTCTTTGGAAATCTGATCATTAATCTGTTGAATCGCACCGTCGACAGTCGTATCCGAACTGGTATCCGCCTTCAGGAGGAGCGTATAGTATTCTTTCCCGTTCTTCAGATTGCATAAACCGCCGTCATGTGCACCGGTGCCCAGTAAATCAGTAAACCCGTCAATCAGCAACTGATATGCCGGGAAAACATAATCGTCCAGCGCGGTCTGATTCTTGTCGATATAGGTCTGTTTGTCGGTATCGGTAAGACCTTTGACGGAATCAAGACGTTCTGCAAAGCTTGAGACGAGAAAGTGGTTATCTTTATCCGCGAGAAACGCCGTGCAGGCATCGATCACCTTCTGAATATTCTCATCGGATGATCCTAGCCCCTGCGCTGCGCGTTCGGCCTCGAATTTCATCAAATCTTCATAATATCTGTGCACGTCCTGCAGCAGAAGCAGATAATCGTCGACATCCTTCTTACTGTCAAAGGTATATTCGGAAAGGACAAGCGGAAGGTCGGACTGAATCCCCGTTATCGAATTAAAGGGGGATGAATAGTAAAAATATCCGTTGAATTGGAGCGCCTCTTGCAGATCATATTCCAGCACATCATAGGTAATCTGCGATTTTCCGGAAAGTTTATCATAGTTAATTGCCTGCAGCTGATCCAGATAGCCCTGCATTTTTACAAGCTGATTATCAGAATATTCCTTTGAAACGTCTCCCAGCGAAATGGCCGGTGCCTGTATGTCGAGTGCTTTCGGGTCAGCTACCGCGAAATGAAGACTGATTGTATCCGATGTCACGCCGTCCGAAAACATCGCAAAATCAAGTGCCGTCAGTTTTTTTTCATCGGCTGATCCGGATCCCTGATCCGTTGAGCCGTTGTGCGTACTTATTTCGTCTTTGATCTGCTGAACAATGGAACAGGAGGATGTGGCAACGGCTGTTGAAAGCATAGCCAGAACCATAATGGCAAGCAGCATTTTTTGTGAAAATGTAGCGAACAGGTTTTTCATAGGTATATCCTCCTTGAATCATACGGCATAAGACGCCTCTTCATCATACTACGTTTTTGTTATAGGAAGATTATTATCATGCTACAGATGTAATGCATATTCATTGTTTTGTTGGAAATTCGTTACAAAATCACGGCATCCGGATGACTCTGCCGGTCTGTCGCCCGCACTGAGCGAATGGAATCCGCATAGGTTCCGCCTCTGTGTTGATGATATACTGAAAATAGAAATGAGGAGGTGCGGGATGCGCTCAATGTTTGTTCTCATCCGCTGGGAGCTGCAGCGTGTATTGTCCAACTGGCGTCAGACAATGGCGGTGTTTCTAATACCGTCTGTCGCACTGTTGGCTGCGCTTTATGTTTTTCCGTTCCTGGTGGATTATCTTTCTACGGGAAACGTCGGCCGCGCGCCTGTAATTCTCGTAGCCCCTGATGCATCTTTTCAGGAATTTATCCGGTCCGATACTCTGGCTTCCTCCTTCAACTACAAGACCTGGTCAATGGATGATTACAGCGCTGCTTCAGCAAACGGCAAGGCTGCCGAAGAGACCGGAAACGGAAGCATCATCCTTGTCTTTCAAACTTCATTCCAACCGGGCGTGCCGTCTGCGGCAGCCAATTTCGGGGATGCTCTGCGTCTTTTTTTTGATCAGACCGCTGCCGGTGATGCGCTGGCAAAAAGCGACGCCATACTTGTTTTCTATTCGGATCCGAACACCATCATGTCCGCTGCAACCGCTGTTCAGTTTCAGCAATCCGTTCTTCCGGGATATAAGGATTTTCTCATGCGGACAGTCGGGAACTCGATCTATCAGGCGGGCGGCGGCGACCCGTTTCTGATGGATCACTTTAATCCGTATACAAAACTTATGGAATATCGAAGCACTGCCAATCTGGCCGGTGCGCGGGTTATCCCGGGTGTGTTGATTCTTCTTCTGTATTATTGCGTGTATTCTCTTTCAGGCGATATTCTTGCCGCTGAACGGGAGAGAGGGTTTCTTTCAAAACTGACGCTGACCCCGCTGAGCACGCGTGCTCTTCTATGGGGCAAAGCACTCGCAATTACTGCAATATCCGCCGGCACGTCCGCAGTCACACTTGCCGTGCTTCTGCTCTCGTCGTGGTTCAACCGGTCCAACAACCCGCTGTCGCTGATTCCGTTCGGTCTTATGATGACGCCTGCTCAACTCGGACTGATTCTTCTCTCTGTTTTATGTGCCGCGCTTCTGATGACCATGTATTGCTTCAAAGTGATTCTTGATCTTGCGAAAATGCAGGATGTTCTGCTGAATCTTCAGCTGCCGCTTCTTCTGTTTCTGTTCGACTTCTTTTTGCAGCTGTTCCGTCCCTCTTCTTCCGTGCTTGCGGAATATGCGATTCCTCTGCACAACAACCTTCTATTGATTCACGATACCATGGCGGGCATCTTAAGTCCCGGCCGGTTTATTTTTGTATGCATATATGATCTTATCATCGTATCCCTGCTGTTCAGAAGTGCAAGACGGAGTTTTGAACCTGGGAAAGCTTCAAAAGATCGTCTGAGGAGGTTTGCATGATTCAGGTATCTCATGTCACAAAACGGTATCAGCATTCAGTCAGCGTTGTAGATGACGTCAGTTTTTCCGTCCGGGAGGGTCAGATTTTCGGGCTTCTCGGACCCAACGGAGCCGGAAAAACAACGATCATGCAAATGATCTCTACTTTGCTGACCCCATCTTCCGGCGACATTACCATTTACGGTCTGAATACGAAGACCGACGCGCGGGAAATCCGGAAAATGATCGGATTCCTGACTTCCGAAGTGAAGCTGGATCCTTTTTCCACACCGGATAAGTTGTTCCGCTTCTTCGGCGACCTGTACCAGATCGACCGGTCTGTTGCAGAACAAAGGAAGGAAGAGAGCTTCGAGCGCTTTGGAATCGAACCGTTTGCAAAGAAGAAAATCATCGAACTTTCAACAGGAATGAAGCAGAAGATTTCCATTGCCATCAGCCTGATCCATAATCCGCCTGTTATCATTTTTGACGAACCCACGAACGGTCTGGATATTCTGACGGCACATCAGGTTACGAATTACTTGCGCGAATTGCGTGCAGACGGGCATATTGTCCTGCTCTCCACGCATATATTCTCGGTCGCCCAGGATCTGTGCGATGAACTTTCCATTCTCGTCGACGGCCGGATCGTCGCGCAGGGAACCGTCTCTTCCTTGATGGAACTGACCGGAGCGGCAACGTTCGAGAATGCTTTTTTCGACTTGTATACCCGTTACCATAAGGAGTAAACGGACCATGCGGAGAATTCTATGGGCGATTGCCCGGAAAAGCTTTTCACGAGGAGCCCGACTGAAGACACAGATGTCAAAGGCGACACTGGTTTTTAGTCTGCTCTTTATTGCATGTTTCATTCTTTATCTGTTCAGTGCATTTTTCCCTTCGGATTCCATGCATTCTTCCAGTCAAAACAGCGCACCGATCCTGATTGTCAACCCTCCGGCATCCTTTACCGCTTTTGTAAATTCGGAAGACAGCAAAATCAGTATGAATCTCTCATCCATGTTTATTTCGGGCTACGATACGTCCTATTATGATTTCACAAAATACCAGACAAAACTCGACATCGGGTCCATTTCAGCGGCGGTAGTTTTCCCTGAAGATTTTGACACGCAAATGGCTTCTCTAACCGATGTGTCCCGGCCGCAGATTATTTCGTATTACAATCCGGCAGATGAAAACTCCATGAATGCACATGAATTTATGGTCAGGAATTTTCTTCCGGATTACGGATTCTTTCTGCAGGAACAAAACGGAAGAATTGCTTCCCAATCCGATTACTATCATGTTATATCCGCCGAACTAACATCTTCCCGGGCCGTCAGCGACAGCCGGGAAATGCAGAGCATTGCATCCCATATGATTCTTCCGTTTCTGCTTTTTGTCGCGATAATGTATGCGGCTATGGAATCCGGCGTATCTTCAATTGCCGGAGAAAAAGAGCGCGGTACTTTCGCGGCCATTCTTCTCACGCCAGTCAGACGAAGTGAAATTGTACTCGGCAGCGCACTGGGCATTCTCTTATATTCCACGATACCTGCCGTCATTCTCATCTTTCTCCTGCTGCCTCCGCTTGGACTCTTCACCTTATCCGCTGTCCTGTATCTGATTGTGATCTGTTTGTCACTTGCACTTCTTCTGTCATCTCTCATTCTGATATTATCCGCACTGAACCGGACGATTCTGTCGGCACAATCAAGTTTTCTTCCCGTATTTTTCCTGATGCTGATTGTATGCATCACAGCCATGCAGCAAAAAGATATTCCCGGATACATATACTATTTCCTTCCGTTTTACGGGCATTATTACGGCATAACCGCGGCGCTGGAGGGTCACTATTCACTGGTTCGGCTCTCTGAACTGACGGCTGTCAGCATGATACTGAGTGTTTTGATGCTGCTGTTTGTTGAAAAGCTTCTGCATGTCGAGAGATTCACAACGTATGCAGAAGCAGAATTTAATGTAAAAAAAGATCTCCGGCGCAGAATTAAGGCCGATGCCCTTCGTGCAAAAGCTGCCGCGCACCCGCAAAATATCGTCTATGGTTATCATCCGCTGAAACATCGTTCCGCTTACCGGCTGTTAACCCTGCAGCTTGGACTCCCGTCTTTGCTTCTTGCCGTATTTCAGCCTCTGGCGCTGATCTTTCCGTTCCTGCTGTATCTGCGCACGCCGGAATCGACGGTCTTTTTGAACAGGTTTGCAAATGCCTCCTCCGGAGTATCGATCACATCCGCCGCACAATCCGTTTTTCAGCTGCTCAGCGACCTTATGCAGTCCAGGTTTTTCATCCTGTCCATGAGCGGTTCATACGTATGTATTATCCTCGTCTATATTTTCATTGTCCGCCGGATCGAAAAGCTCCCGCTTGCAACGGCCGGACTGCCTGTACAAGGTCCCCGTGCAGGGCAAAAAGCGTTGCGCAATTATGTTCGGGGTCTTCTGATCGGATTTGGCATGATGCTCGGCGTATATAGCCTTCTGTATTTGACCGGTCAGATCCGGGTCGACGGCTTCGGTCTTAACGCCGCAGGTCTTCCTCTTTTCGGAGCTTATGTCCTGATGTGGATTCCGCAGGGCGCAACGGAGGAACTGATGATGCGCGGATATATGCTGCCCCGACTGAGCGCCAAATTCGGACGCGTGGCCGCAGTGGCTGTCACATCGATTGTTTTCAGCGTTCTCCATATCGGAAATGCAGGATTCTCCGTGATTGCATGCATGAATTTGATCCTCATTGCAGTTTTCTTTTCCCTGATGGCACTGACAACACAACAAATCTGGACCGTCTGCGCCGCCCATACAATTTGGAATTTTGCGCAGGGCAATCTGCTGGGCCTTCAGGTCAGCGGCTCGGTCAGCGCCGCCCGTTTGGTTCATACCCGGTTCACCGGGAACAGCCTGCATCTTCTGACCGGCGGTGCGTTCGGCCCGGAAGGCGGTTTAGCGGTTACGGCCGTTGTGGTTATTTCTCTCTTGATTTTGCTGTTTGTACGGCCTAAACTGGGTAAAGCTGTTTCGACTTAAATCAGGAGGTCATTCCATTATGCAATATCAGGATCCCGGAGCTTTGGATTCCTATCCGGTTATCAATATCCATGCACACGTATTCCCACCGAAAATTCTGGAGCGCGCCGTGGAGTCTATCGGCAAATTTTACGATCTGAGTATGCACTCGGACGGATCCCTCGAAACGCTGACAGCCGAAAATAAAAAAGCAGGCGTTGCCTGCACGGTTGTTTTTTCCACGGCTACTGCCGTGCTGCAAGTACCTTCCATTCACACATTTATTGCGAAAATTCAACAGGAATCCAATGGCCGTCTGATCGGGTTCGGCACGCTGCATCCGGATATGTCCACGAAAGAAATTGAGGCGGAAGTGGCAAATATTCAGGCACTCGGCCTTCACGGCATCAAGCTGCATCCGGATTTCCAGCACATACCGGCGGATTCGGATGCCGTTTTCCGCATGGCCCGCTCAGCATCCGGCAAACTGCCGATTCTGATCCACGCCGGCGACTATCGCCATTCCTTTTCACATCCGGAACAAATACGCAATCTTGCACTGGCGTTCCCTGATCTGACACTGATCGCCGCCCATTTCGGCGGATGGAGCGAATGGCACAAAGCGCCTGACGCACTGGCAGGACTTCCGAATGTCTACGTAGACACGTCAAGCACACTCGGGTTCATCTCACCGGAGAAAGCTTCGGAGCTGATTGGAAGGTATGGAGCCGATCATGTGCTTTTTGGAACAGACTACCCGATGTGGAGCGCAGAGGAAGAACTCTCGCGTATACGTCGTCTGCCGCTTTCAGCGGAAGACCGCAGGAAGATTCTTTACAGCAATGCCTGCGCTCTCTTATCGCTTTCTTCCTTCTCCAGCGTCACATAATCCACTTTGCCGACCAAAGTCAAAGGCAGGGCTTCTCTGAATTCAATTTCTACGGGCCGGGCATACGGGATCAGCTGTTCTTCGCATATTTGGCGGATGGCCTCCTTGATCCGGTTCTCTTCTTCTGTCGAAAACGAACCGGCCGGTACGACGATTGCTTTGACTGCATGCATCCGGTATGGGTCCGGGATTGCAATTGCGCAGATGACACCAACCCCCGGGACTCTGGAAATCGTCGCCTCAATCTGCGACGGGAACACCAGTATTCCGGATACTTTGATAATGCGCTTCAGACGCTGCGTGAAATAAAAATACCCCTCGTCATCCATGTACCCGAAGTCTCCGGTATGCACCCAGATACGTCCGTCTTCATGAACATGAAGAGCCTCCGCGGTTCCCTGCGGGTCTCCGAGATATTCGATCATGGTTGTCTCGCCCGATACACAGATTTCGCCCTGCGTCCCGTTCGCAACAGAATCATGTGTTCCTGTTGCCGCAATCTTCATCAGAAGATCGGGGAGCGGAAGCCCAACGGATGCTTTCTTACTCTCGATTTCCGGATTCACACAGCAAACGGTTACGGTTTCCGTAAGACCGTAACCCTCACGAAGTGAGGTGTGTGCACCGCGTTCCAGCAGGAATGCTTCAAAACGATCCTTTAAATCCGGAGAGAGAGAGTCTCCTCCGCAGAAACAGCCCCGAACGCAGGACAGATCTGCTTTTTTCAGGTGTCTGCTTTGCAGAAGTCCCTCGAAAAGAGTCGGAACCGCCGCCATAAATGTCGGTTTCTGCTTCATAATAACTTTCGCCATGGATTCAGGATTGAACTGCGGAACCAGAATCAGGGTGATGCCGTTGCAGATCATCGTGTGCAGGCCCATGCAAAGTCCAAAGCCGTGGAAAAGAGGCAAAATACCGACCATCGACATTTTCGGATCGATTCCGGAAGCAATCGGATCCGGTACATTAATAATCTGATGCCCCTGCACGGCCAGTATGTTCATGTTGTGCGAGGAGAGCACGATCGTTTTCGGACTTCCGGTCGTGCCGCCGCTGTGAAGATAAATGGCCGGATCTTTGGGCTGTATCGGACGCACATATGCGGGAGCACCCGAATCACCCATCGAGGTTTTGCGTAGGGACTCACCTTTGATTTGAAGTTCACGCCACGTTGTGAATCTCGGATCAGACGGACTTTTTTGTATTTTTCGGCCTTTGGTAACATAAAAGCCAAACCGTTTCATCGGCGGCAAAAAATCTCCAACGGCTGCCGCTATGACCGACTGCAAGGGTATTTCCGTAAGCATAGGGATATGTTTTGCCATAAACGCATCCAGAATAATCAGATATTCGCTGCCGGTTGAAGTCATGAATTCCTTGAGCTCGAACGGCGGTGTCTTGGGGTGAACCATGTTGGCGATGACGCCGATCTTATTGACCGCATAAAAATAAATGACAGCCTGCGGAATATTCGGAAGACAAACCGTAGCAACGTCCCCGCTCTTCATTCCCATGTCCGTCAGTGCGAGAGCGACCGCGTCCACCAGAAGGCGAAGTGACCGGAAGGTTATCTTTGTCCCTTCGAATGTCAAAGCAATCGTGTGAGGAAAGCATTTTTCGGTTCTTACCATCATCTCGTACATCGTCCTGTCCGGGTAGAGAAGATTCTCCTTCGTGTCCGGGTCGTAATGTGTTACCCAAGGCTTTTCCATTCCCACACTCCTATGCGCCTGATTGAAAAATACATATAATCTTTTTCATTCTAAACGTTTATCATACACATGTGAACATATGAATTACATAAATTTGCGGGATTTATTCGAATACTTTGCCGGAAGCAGATGATATACTAGAAACAATTACGGTGGTTTCTCCCTGCAAAAATCAGCGGAGGACCCGTTGGATCGGAGAATATATCGTGGCAAAAACCAAGACGATCTTTGTCTGCAATGCCTGCGGATACGAAACATCCGGCTGGATGGGGCGCTGCCCTTCCTGTCAGGCATGGAATACGTTAATCGAAGAGAATATGAAGTCTTCTGCGCCCGCTTCGTCCATGCCGTCCAAACGGCAGAGTTGGGTCAGCCAGAATGAGACCGTGCCCTTGTCCGACGTGTCCGTCGAAGAAGATCCCAGATACACCTCCGGACTCAGAGAGCTCGACCGCGTTCTCGGCGGAGGATTCGTCACCGGGTCTCTCGTTCTTGTCGGCGGCGATCCGGGCATCGGCAAGTCCACACTTCTCCTGCAGGTCAGCCACCTGGCCAAGACCAAGGGACAGGTTCTTTATGTATCCGGTGAAGAGTCGAGAACACAGATCCGCATGCGAGCCACAAGACTTTCCATCGAGACGAATCACATTACACTCTGTACGCAGACATCTTTTGAAGAAGTCTCGCAGACCATTACTTCCCTTCGGCCTTCTCTTTGCATTATTGACTCGATTCAGACCCTATATTCCGAAGAATTGTCCTCTGCGCCCGGAAGTGTCAGTCAGGTCCGAGAGGTTACGGCAGGTCTCCTGCGTCTCGCGAAGAATCTTCTGATTACGATCGTTCTTGTCGGACACGTAACGAAGGACGGCGCACTGGCAGGTCCGCGGGTTCTTGAACATATGGTGGATACTGTTCTTTATTTTGAGGGCGAAAACAGCAGTCCGTTCCGGATGATCCGTGCGGTGAAGAACCGTTTCGGAGCGACCGGCGAACTGGCCTTTTTCGAAATGACCGATGTCGGTCTTCTTGAAGTGGAAAATGCATCGACGCTCCTTCTGTCCGGCCGTCCGATCCAGGTGCCCGGATCCGTAGTTACTTCCTGCATGGAGGGAACCCGTCCGATTCTCGTGGAAATTCAGGCGCTTCTGAACCCGTCATCATATTCCGTACCGCAGCGCATGGCGCAGGGGCTGGATCGCAGCCGGATCGGCATGCTTCTGGCTGTTCTTGAGAAGAAATTCGCCGTCGGCGTGAACAATATGGACGCCTATATCAATGTTGTCGGCGGTCTCAAAATCACGGAAACCGCCTGTGATCTGGCAATACTTGCTGCGGTTTTTTCCGCACTCAAAGACCGTCCCATCCGGCCGAACACACTGGTACTCGGAGAAGTCGGCCTGACGGGCGAAATTCGTCCGATTGCCGATATTGAACGCCGCCTTATCGAAGCCGGGCGTCTGGGGTTCACCTCGTGTATTCTCCCCGGCAGCAACAAATCCGGTCTGGCTCGTATTCAGAAAAGGAAACCGGGAAGTCCATCCCTTACCGATTTGACGGACAGCGGGCCGGTCCTGCCCGAACTCATTTTTGCGGATACACTCTCTGAAGCGATGGATGTGCTTTTTATGGATGCTCCGACACAGGGATCCATAAAGAAAGGAGGCAGATCATGAGCAAGCCGCATGGTAAATCCCCTGTTCATATGTATGTAATTATTCCTGCCGCCGGCCAGAGCCGACGCATGGGCGGCACGTCCAACAAGCAGCTGATTCCCATCGGAGGCATTCCGGTACTGGCCATGACGCTGCTGGCCTTCGAGAACTTTCAAAAAGGAATGAATGAGGTCGATTTGTTTTGTCTTCACGGGATTGTTGTCACGGCTCCGGAAGCGATCGCCGATATACGGAGAATTTGTGAAGACTATCACATTTCATTTGTTGAACAAGTCGTTGTCGGCGGAAAGACGCGGCAGGAATCCGTTTGGAACGGCATTTGCGCTCTTTCCGGACTTTCACGCGGTCCGGATGCAGCCGATGTTGTACAGATACACGATGGCGCCCGGTGCTTCGTGGATTTTGATACGATCCTGAGATGCTATCACGGAGCCCTCGAGAATGGCGTATGCACGGCTGCCGTGCCGGTTAAGGACACGATAAAGAAGGTCGACTCTGCCGAAAACGCCCGTGTCATGTCGACCCCGGACCGCTCCACTTTATATGCAGTCCAGACACCACAGTCATTTACCTATGATCTTCTCGCAAAATCCTATGCCGCCGGACAAGAAGAAAAACGGTCCGCAACCGATGACACCTCTCTTGCCGAGGCCATCGGTCTTCCCGTTTTTCTTGTGGA
>JADGQQ010000031.1 GCA_017881645.1 Clostridia bacterium | reverse complement strand
TGATCAAGTACATCGCGAGTTATTATAATCGCGTGAGTTATAAGGTCAATCTTCGCACAACACCCATTTGCCGTCGGCAAGGCTGGATTCGATTACTTTATGAACGAACCGTACGCCCATCAGACCGTCATAAGAATTCGGGAAAAATAGGACGAGCGGATCAGCCTTTTTTCCGGCGATCCTTGCAGCGATGGCCTCAGCGGCATCGGAGTAAATGTTGGCGAAAGCTTCGTGGAAGCCTTCCGGATGACCCTTCACAATACGGCTGGAACGGGCAGCAAGGGGAAGCGTTCCGGGGCCGTTGGGCGTCCGGATCTCAGCAGGACCGCGCAGCGGTTTAAATACCAGAGATTGAGGGATTTCCTGCAGCCATTCCAGCGTGCCTTTGGTTCCGCTCACCCGGATCCGCAATGAATTCTCAACTCCGGCCGCTGCCTGCGTCACCCAGAAACTGCCGCGCGCACCGTTATTGAACCGAAGCATCGCACCGGCGAAATCATGAATCAATCGACCGGGGACGATGGTTCCGGCTTCCGCGGCAACCTCGGAAACCTCCAGTCCGGTTACAAAACGGACCAGATTGTGCGCGTGCGTACCGATATCTCCCATGACAAGCGATGGGCCGCCGCGCACGGGATCGTATCGCCATGGTACTGTGCCTGAAGGATCCGGATCGTTTTCATCCGCTTTTCCTCCCTGCACATATTCAATCTGTACGAGCCGTATGATACCCAACTGTCCATCGGCTACCATTTCCCTGGCCTGACGGACCATGGGATATCCGGTATAGTTGTGCATCAGGCAAAACACGTGCCCCGACTCCACCACCTGCCGGTGAAGAGCCTTTGCGTCTTCGAGCGTATTAGTCATCGGCTTGTCGCAAATGACATCGAAACCCTTCGCGAGTGCCGCTGCTGCATACAGGTAATGACTGTCATTCGGCGTCATGATGGCAATAACGTCAGCGCCGTCCGGCAATAATGCTTCCGTTTCGATCATTTTCATGGCATCAGAATAAATCCGGTTTTCGTGAAGGCCGATAGCCAGCCCGTCCCGCATGGCCTTCTCCGGTTTCGAGGAAAGAGATCCGGCAACGAGATCATACCGGTCGTCCATCCGGGCCGCCTGCCGGTGCATTGCACCGATGAAAGAGCCCTCTCCCCCGCCGATAACAGCAAGGCGTAGCCGCCTCCCAAGAAGATCAATGATTGGATTCAAGCTCATATTCATTCTCCATTCTGTAAAAAATATCGGATGGCTCTGACTGCCAGCCGGTGGTCGTCCAACTGAGGAAGGCCCGAGACGGTAATGGTTCCAACCGGCCCCGTGTTTTTGATAATAATCGGAAAGCAACCCCCGTGCGGGGCGTATTCGCTTTCCGGAAGCAGCATGGCCTCTTCAACCGTCTTTCCTATCTTTTTGAGGTGAACTCCGGTATAAAGGGAACTATGTCCCGTGCGGCCGACCATCCGTATCTTCCGCTCAATCCATGCATCATTATCTGCAGCCGTTCCGGGCAGTGCAGCGTGAAACAGCCGTCGTCCTGCCAGCGTGATATCGATCGTCACCGGCAGGTTTTCGGTTATTGCGGTTGCATGTAGCCAGGAGCCGATACTCCAGGCCGTATTTTCATTGAAATATGGGAAGACAAGTTCGCGCTCCTCGGAAAGCAGGTCATCCATGTCGTATTTCATAATGCACCCCATCAGAATATAGGTTGACGAAAAAGCAGATCATTCTTCTGATCCTGCTTTTCATCATAGCCTCCAAAAATATTTATTGCAAGAAAGGGTTCGGTTTACAGAAGAAGCTCCGAAAAAAGCCGGAAAAAATGGTATATTACTTAAGTTATGTTATATTTTAAAAATGCGGATCCATCAAGACAAGATAGTTGACCGTTCATATCAGAAGATTCCCTTGCCGGATTGGAGTTCCATATGAAATTGTTCGAACAAATAAATATTAACGGAGTTGTACTTAAGAATCGCATCGTCATGGCGCCAATGGACACTGAAATTTCTCTTGCATCAGAAGAAGCAAGAGAATACTATGCGAAGCGGGCTGAAGGCGGTGCGGGGCTTGTCATTGTTGAGGGAATATCAGCGGAACTTTTTGCAAATAACGATTTTGTTGTTGATTTGGCACTTCTGGCAGAAAGAATTCAGCATTACGGAGCAAAGGTCATTATGCAGCTGACGCTTCACTCCCTGACGAATACTATTTCCCAAACAATATGTCAGGCTAGTGTTCATGAATTAGAATTCTATCAGCAGACGATCTGTAATGCAGCGACAGCATGCAGTCGTGCCGGTTTTGACGGTATAGAGATTCACGGAGCACACGGATACCTGCTCAGTCAGTTTTATTCGCCTCAATCCAATAAGCGAAAGGATTTGTATGGGGGATGTCCCGAGAACCGCATGCGTTTTGCCGTTGAATGCATTATTAAATTGCGCAGTCAGCTTCGGAAGAATTTTATCTTGTCCTATCGGCTTAGCGCAGATGAATTACAGCCGAATGGCGTAAAACTGGATGAATCCATACAGCTTGCCTTAGCACTGGAGCGTGCAGGAACGGACATGATTCATGTCTCGGCCGGAATCGGCGGCGACACCGTCCCCGACGCAAGTCAGCCGGCCGGCGTGTTTGCTGATTATGCCAATGCAATGAAGCAAGCTGTAAAAATACCTGTAATATGTGTCGGGCGCATTGAGACTCCTGCATTTGCGGAAAGCATTCTCCATGAGGGAAAAGCTGATCTCGTTGCTCTTGGGC
The DNA here is from genome assembly GCA_017881645.1 of Clostridia bacterium. Taxonomy (GTDB): domain Bacteria; phylum Bacillota; class Clostridia; order Saccharofermentanales; family Saccharofermentanaceae; genus Firm-13. Next base: position 1,442 of record JADGQQ010000031.1, on the reverse strand, counting down.
GACCTTTGCTTGCGGATCCTTTCTGGCCGAAAAAAGCACTCGAGGGACGAGCAAATGAAATCGTTCACTGTAAATACTGCAACAAATGCTTACGTACCATTTCCAGAGGCGAACCCATCATCTGCGCGGTTAATCCTGAATTTTCGAGCTATAGATCAGCAAAAAATGAAACACCCAATTGCCCGTCTGATCTTCAGGCGAACATAAGCTTACAGTTGTAAGGCAATCCGTATTTTGCTATGGTATCTTCATAGAAACAAGCATCCACATACGAGGTAGTCATTATGATCAGAGGAAGTACGATTGGAGATTGCCGAATCCTATACGAGATGATCTGTGATCTGGAAAAAACAGAGCTTCCCTATGACGTGTTTCGCAGGATCTATCAGAGCCAGCTGGAAAGCTGTGACTATACCTGTTTCGTGTATGAAGAAGACGGAGAAGTGCTCGGATGTATCAACCTGCGTATGGAATACCAACTGCATCATGCCGAACGCATCGCGGAAATTATGGAACTGTACGTGAATGAAAACTGCCGCAGCAAACGGATCGGGCACCAATTATTTGCCCGCGCGAGTGCACATGCCAAAGCATCGGACTGTACGCTGATTGAAGTATGCTGTAATCAAGTGCGCATCCGCACACATGCCTTTTACGAGCGGGAAGGCATGAATAAATCCCACTTCAAACTGACAAAAAAACTCACAGGAAATGTTCCGGATATGAATCAGTTTGGGATTTGATCAACCGTATGTGCGCTCTTGTCTGTGAAGACAATAATGCATTCCCAAACATTCGTAAAAAGCTATGGAATAGACAACGTAATGGAATAATATAGGGGAGGCAAAAATGGAAGTGCAAGATTTCACAAGCGGCGATTGCTCGGAGGTAATAGTGCTGATAGACAAATGCAGGCCGTACGTTATTCCATATCACGTGTACGCGTACTGGATTCTGAAAAACTATTTCGGTTCCGTCTGCAAAATCGCACGTGACGGCACACAAATTGTCGGATTTGTCAGCGCATTGCCCAGCATGGAAAAGGGTACCCTTTTTATCTGGCAGCTTGCCGTTGATCCGGCATGCAGACGGCTTGGAATAGGGTCGCATCTTCTGCAGGCAGTTCGTGAAGAAGCGATACGCCTTGGGTTCAAGAGCCTGCAGTATTCAATATCAGACGGGAATTTTGCCAGCGAAGCAACGTTTCAAAGGTTTTCGGAGAAGGCTCATCTGACTACATCGATTATCGAAAAATTGACCTCGGTCGGATTGAAGGAAACTGTATATCAGATAGATCTGTAAGTGAAATAGCATATAGCATGCAATCAGTTCACAACATCCACATACCCATATTTCCCGTTTATCAAAACTGCAGAATAGCCGTTTTCGGATACCACAATATACGCTTCATTTTCAGCCGCGAGAAGGATTTCTCCCTGAAG
>JADGQQ010000030.1 GCA_017881645.1 Clostridia bacterium | reverse complement strand
CGATTTTTGCGACATCACGATGGAGGCCTGACGATCCTTCAGAAGATTCAAAGCTGAATGTGTTCCGGATGATTCTGTCATACGATTCAAACCTCCTATACAAATGTCGATGTGGCTGCACCGCCGTACGAGCCCTTGAGAGACTCGCACAACGGTGCGCAAACCATAAGGAGGGCGATGCTGTTCATCGACAGGCGATGAAATATTTACATGACCATTTCCAGGTCCTCATCGGCACAGTCACGGTCCTGACGGTCCATCAGGGCATTGGCTATTTTCTCAACGAGGGCAAGCGCCCCCCGGTATCCGACGATTGGGATATATGAATGAACATAGCGGTCAAGAACCGGGAATCCGGCACGGACCAGGGGAATGTCCTCTGCGCGTGCGATGGTTTTGCCATGTGTTCCGCCGATCATCAGGTCGACCTTGTCGTTCTTGATCCACTGGTGCATTTCGAAAAGATCTGCAGAAGCCTTTATGACTGCATCCTCAACGCCGTACTGTGCCATGAGGTCTTTCCCTCTTGTTACGAAGGCTTCGCCGGGAGTTCCCGTGACCAGATATTTCGGATGCATTCCCATTTCAAGGACAAGTGCCGCTATGCCGAGTACCGTATCCGGATCCCCGTAGATAGCAACGGTCTTGTTGTCAAAATAGGGATGCGCATCCAGGATGACATCAACGAGCTGTCCGCGTTCTTCTTCGAGTTCGTAGGGAACCTCAGATGCGCCGATCTCCTGAAGGGCCATAACATAGGCGTCCGTGTTGGCAATCCCGATCGGAAGAGGAAGCGACACGAACGGTACCTTGCACTTGTTCCGCAGATCTTCGAGGCCGAGCGTTGTAGCGAACTCACCGAAGCCGATGGACTTTTTGCAGTCACCCAGGCCGATGATGTCGGGAATCGTGGTTCCGCCCTTCGGATACATGTTGTACGTACCCGTCATCGGTGCATCCATGACGCCGCTCGTGTCGGGCAGCATCGTGAAGGGAACATTCATGAGCTTTGCGATTTTCTTGATTTCACGCATGTCGCCGGGATTGATAAAGCCGGGAATGAGAGCCACTTTCCCGTTGGATACGCCCGTTTTCACGGAAAGATACTTGATAAAGCCGGAGATCATATTGGCATATCCGGTTACATGGGAACCGACGTAGCTCGGGGTATTCGTATGAACAACATACTTGCCGTCCGGAATCGGTGTGTCCAGGATGAATGATTTGAGGTCGTCGCCGATGGTCTCGGAAAGACAGGTGGTGTGTACGGCGATGATGTCCGGGTTGTAGATATCAAAGATATTCTTGACCGATGCTTTCAGGTTGCTTCCGCCGCCGAATACCGATGCGCCTTCTGTGAAGGAGGACGACGATGCGATGGCAGGCTCCTTGAAATGGCGGGTCAGATAGGTGCGGTGGTAGGAGCAGCAGCCCTGGGATCCATGGCTGTGCGGCATACAGGCGTGAACGCCGAGAGCAGCATACATGGCGCCGACAGGCTGACATGTCTTACAGGGATTGACGCGAAGACCGGATCTCTCAGATACTTCTTTGGGTGTCATGCTTTGCATCAGAAATCACCTCCATAGGTTCCGACCAGAGTCGGGGTATGTTTCCAGGGCGGTGTTACGAAGCCCCAGGCCGGTGTATAGATTCCCATCGTAACGTCTCTTCCAAAGTTCACAGCTCCTTTGAATCCCGCATACGGGCCGCTGTAATCGTAGGAGTGCAGCTGGCGGGATAAGGTTCCGCCCTTTTGTGCCACATACTTATCTTTGATGCCCGAAAAGAAAATGTCGGGCTTCAAAAGCTTCAGGAATTCTTCCGTCTCAAAATGATTCAGATCGTCAACGATAACAGCTCCGTCCTTCATGTCGCGAATCATTCCGGGGTAAGTATCCAGCGGAATTTTCGTCTTCAGTTCTTCAAACTGTTCCGGCGTAAGGCGAAGATGATACTTCTCGGGATCCGGACTGACGGTAATGGATTCAATGTTCTTGCTGTCCGCGTCTTCCTTGATTTCTGCCGTCAGATCTCTGCCTTCATAGTCATCGCGGTGAGCAAACTCATAACCGGCCAGAATCGTGTCAATTCCAAAATCCTGAAGCAGCAGCTGGTAGTGGTGTGCACGGGATCCGCCGACATAAAGTGCGGCTGTCTTGCCTTTGAGTCGTGTGCGGTAATATTCCATATCTGCCGCGACTTCTTCCATCTCCTCGGCAATGACTTCTTCGGTCCGGTCAATCAATTCCTGATCTCCGAAATACAGTGCCATGTCCCGAAGGGATTGAGCCGTCGATTCTGCTCCGACAAAATTCACTTTGATCCAGTCGGTTCCGAACTTCGTCTTGAGCATTTCCGCAATATAATTGATGGATCTGTGGCACTGGACAATGTTCAGTTCGGCGGTGTGGGCTTCCTGCATTTCCTTATAGGATCCGTCTCCTGTCATAACAGATACGACGTGGTATCCGCACTTCTTCAGAATGCGTCCGATTTCCCATCCGTCTCCGCCGATATTGTATTCGCCGAGGATGTTGATCGCGTGCTTGATCCGCGTTCCGCTGCCGGTTCCGAGGACTCTCTTGATCAGTCCGTTATTGGCGATATGGTGGCCGCCGGACTGACTGACGCCTTTATATCCTTCACAGGAGAACGCCATGACCGGTCGATTGTAAAGTTCTTCCGCTTCTGCGGCGATCGCGTGAATATCGTCTCCGATCAGTCCGACCGGGCAGGTGGAGCAGACCATGATCATGCCGGGATCAAATATTTCTACGGTCTCTTTAATCGCCTGACGGAGTTTTTTCTCTCCGCCGAAAACGATATCCGCTTCCTGCATGTCCGTTGACAGACAGTACTCTACAAAGTTTTTGCCGTCTTCGCCGGGTCTGGCCTTATTGCGGCGTGTGCCCCAGGAATAGAATCCGCATCCGATCGGACCGTGTGTAATGACCGCTACGTCCTTGATAGGTGCCAGGACAACGCCCTTACAGCCGGCATAACAGCAGCCGCGGTGCGTCATGATGCCCGGAATAACACGTGTATTTGCAGCGATGACCTGCGGTTGGTCTCCTGTTGCTTTTACCAGAACATGTTCTTTTCTGTTCTTATAAACTCTCGCATTATACTTGTCGAGAACTCTACCTTTTGCATCCATAAGACATCAGCTCCTTCTAATTGATCGAATCCACATCCCGCTCGCCGTCACGGACGCGATAGGATTCAAGGATCGGGATAACAAAAATCTTTCCGTCTCCGGGGTTTCCGGTACTGTTCACATCAATGATGGTTTTCACGACCTTCTGCACTTCCGTATCATCGACCACCAGCGTAAAAAAGCGCTTGGGAATCAGTCTGGAAGACTCGGTAAGGGCTTCGGCCGATTGTGTCAGAGGCATTTCGCCATCCTCAATCAGACTTTTCACCAGTGAATAGTCTACCGATTTCTTCCCCCGGCCGAGACATTTTCTGCAGGTAAACGAGGGAAAACCCGCTTCGGCAAGAGCCTCTTTGGTCCGGTTTATTTTGTTCTGCCGGATAAATGCCATGACTTCTTTCATGCGGTGTTACCTCCTGTTTCTTAGAGTCCCTGCTTGCCGTTGCTGATGGTGTAAGCATCTTCCACGGGGCTGATAAATATACGTCCGTCACCGAAATTTCCTTTTTCACCGGTGCGGGCATTTCTCATAATGACATTGACCACGTCATCCTTGTCTTCATCGCGGACGACGCAGAGCAGCATTTCCTTCGGGATTTCGTCATAGAAAACGTCGCCGATTTTGAGACCCTTCTGACGGCCGCGTCCGAAAACATCCATTTTTGTAACGGCCGGGAATCCTGCTGAAAGGAGTTCTGAAAGAACAATGCTGACTTTTTCCGGTCTGATAATCGCTCTGACTAATAGCATATAAGTAACCTCCTGTGTGAATCGCATTGGCTGCAGTACATTTTCCGCATCCAAAATCAAATATCCATTAATCCATGTTCCATGAGAATCTCTTCCAGACGGTCCTGCTTTAAGGGCTTAGGGATGACAAACATATCGTTGCCGTCAATTTTACGGGATAACATACGATACTCCTCCGCCTGATTGCAGGACGGATCGAATTCAATAACGGTCTTCTTGTTGATTTCCGCACGCTGCACCATGTTGTCACGCGGTACGAAATGAATCATCTGACTTCCCAGTTCTTTCGCAAATGCACTGACCAGCTCATCTTCCCCATCAACATTTCTGCTGTTGCAGATGATACCGCCGAGGCGTACGCCGCCGGTATTTGCGAACTTCATGACACCTTTTGCAATGTTGTTCGCTGCATAGAGAGCCATCATTTCGCCGGATGCAACAATGTAAATTTCCTTGGCTTTGCCTTCACGGATCGGCATCGCAAATCCGCCGCAGACAACGTCGCCGAGAACATCATAGAAAACATAATCAAGGTCTTCTGTATACGCTCCAAGTCTTTCAAGCATTGTGATTGAGGTGATAATACCGCGGCCTGCGCATCCTACGCCGGGCTCCGGTCCGCCGGACTCAACGCAGCGGATGCCGCCGTATCCCGGTTTAAGAATCAGGTCAAGATCAATGTCCTCGCCTTCTTCGCGAAGCGTGTCGAGAACGGTCTGCTGTGCAAGACCACCCAGAATCAGTCGGGTCGAGTCAGCTTTCGGGTCGCAGCCGACGATCATAATTTTCTTGCCCATTTCGGCCAGACCGGCATTCAGGTTCTGCGTCGTGGTCGACTTGCCGATTCCGCCTTT
>JADGQQ010000029.1 GCA_017881645.1 Clostridia bacterium | reverse complement strand
GCTTCACTGGCTGAAGCGGTTGTTTTGGCGCAGGAGACACTGGATTCGGGCAAAGCAATGGCGAAGCTCGAAGAAATCCGCGCATTTACAAATCGCGACGATATCCGGAATTTGTAAGGAGTTGAATACAATGAGTGTATATACACCGCAGATGATGAGTGCAATATTGGATCGGACGACTTCGACGGGAACCATTCTCGATCGTATTGTCGCGAAAAAGGCCGAACGGATTCAGGCCCGCATGGAGCACCGTACGATCGAAGAACTCGCTGAGAAGGCGATGGCTTCGCTTCCCGTAACCCGTTCCTTTTCCAAAGCACTTAAGACACAGGGTATTTCGATGATTGCCGAAGTCAAAAAAGCGTCGCCGTCCAAAGGAATCCTCGCTCCCGATTTTCGTCCTGCCGAGCAGGCTCTTGCGTATGAACGCGGCGGAGCGGCTGCGATATCCGTTCTCACGGAACAGGACTTTTTCCTGGGAAGCGATTACCATCTGACCGATGTCGAAAATACGGTGACTCTTCCCATTCTGCGCAAAGATTTCACGATTGATGTCAGCCAGATTTATGAAGCGCGTATACTGGGAGCATCAGCCATTCTTCTGATCGCAGCGCTTCTTCCGGACAAGACACTTTCGTCTTTTATGCGGACGGCCGGCGATCTCGGACTCTCCGTCCTGTTGGAAGTCCATACGATGGACGAAGTCATGCGGGCTCTCGATCTTGACGCCCCGATCATCGGCATCAACAACCGCGATCTGCACAGCTTCCATGTCGATCTGGGCACAACCGAGCGGCTTGCGCCCATGATCCCCTGCGGCCGAACGATCGTATCGGAAAGCGGCATACTGACGGCAAACGATCTTTCACGCTGTTACCGCAGCGGTGTCCATGCCGTACTGATCGGTGAAAGTCTCATGCGCGAATCACAGAACGGCGGCAGTGTCGAAGACAAAATGCATGCACTGCTGTCTGATATACCTCAGTAAATTCGAAAAGCACCGCCCGGTCATCACGTCCGGGCGGATCAGGAAAGGATGATTCCTATGTCAAAAGGCAGATTTGGAGAATACGGCGGACAGTATGCAGCGGAAACGCTGATGTTCGCTTTGACAGAACTGGAAAATGCATATCGCGAGGCGCAGGCGGATCCGACATTCGATCTGGAATTTAAAACACTCCTGCGCGAATATGCCGGCCGCCCCTCCCTGCTCTATAGAGCGGAGCGGATGTCCGCCGATCTCGGTACACAGGTTTTCCTGAAGCGCGAAGATCTGAACCACACCGGCGCACACAAAATCAACAATGTTCTTGGGCAGGTGCTTCTGGCCCGCCGTATGGGAAAGAAGCGCGTGATTGCAGAAACAGGCGCAGGCCAGCACGGCGTGGCAACAGCGACAGCGGCCGCCCTCTTTGGTCTGTCATGCGATGTATTCATGGGTGAAGAAGATACCCGCCGTCAGGCGCTGAACGTGTATCGCATGGAGCTCCTGGGCGCGAAAGTGCACCCGGTCACAACCGGCACCGCAACACTCAAAGATGCGACCAGCGAAGCTCTCCGTGAATGGTCCCGGCGTGTCAGCGACACCTATTATGTGGTCGGTTCCGTAGTCGGCCCGCATCCGTATCCGGAGATCGTCCGCGATTTTCAGCGGGTGATCGGCGACGAGATCCGCGCAGAAATGCTTGACAAATACAATCGTCTGCCAACGGCACTCTTTGCCTGCGTCGGCGGCGGCAGCAACGCCATCGGCACATTTTATCCGTTCATCGAAGATGCATCCGTCCGTATGATCGGCGCGGAGGCCGGCGGTGAAGGCGTGGAGACAGGCCGGCACGCAGCATCCCTGACCGGCGGTACCATCGGAGTTTTTCATGGCATGAAGTCCATTTTCCTGCAGGATGATGAGGGGCAAATTGCTCCTGTTTACTCCATATCCGCCGGTCTCGACTATCCGGGCATCGGTCCGGAACACGCACATCTTCACAAAACCGGCCGCGGGGAGTACTACGCTGTAACCGATGAAGAAGCGATAGACGCATTCGAATATCTCAGTCGCATGGAGGGCATCATTCCCGCGATCGAGAGCGCCCACGCCGTTGCACTTCTACGGAAAATGCACGCTGAATTCAAGCCGGAAGACATGGTCGTTGTGACCTTGTCCGGACGCGGCGACAAAGATGTGGAAGCCATCGGCCGGTATCGCGGCCAGATCGTCTGAAGAGGAGGACAGAAGAATGAATACTGTGAATACGAAAGTTAATCGGATCGACGCCTCTTTTGCGAAGCTTCGGTCCGAAGGTAAAAAGGCCTTTATACCCTTTATAACCGCAGGAGATCCCTCGATCGAGGCCTCCTATCTGATTGCCAAAGCCATGATCGAAAACGGCGCGACACTTGTCGAGTTCGGCGTGCCTTACTCTGATCCTTCCGCCGACGGTCCGGTCATTATGCGTGCCGATGAGCGCGCACTTGCCAACGGAACGCGCCTTGCCGATGTATTTTCCCTTTCGAGCCGGATATCCACTGAATTTCCGTTCATTCCGGTCGTGCTTCTCCTGTACTTCAATTCCATTTTCGTATACGGGTTGGAGAAGTTCTTCACAGCCTGTGAGATGTCCGGCATCTCCGGCGTCATCATTCCGGATCTTCCTCTCGAAGAACGGGACGAAGCCCGTCCGGCAGCGGACGCACATGGCGTATATCTGATTTCCATGGTGACGCCCGTTTCACAGGAACGCGCAAAACGGATTCTTGCACAGGCGCAGGGCTTCCTCTATTGCGTTGCCTCTCTGGGCGTAACCGGTGAGCGCAGTTCCTATGCAACCGACTTCAAGAGCTATTTCGATTCCCTGAACGAAGAATCCGATATCCCGAAATGCATCGGCTTCGGCGTCTCCACTCCGGAACAGAAAAAAGAACTTGAAGCCTATTGTGACGGTGTGATTGTCGGATCCGCCATTGTCCGCCGCATTGAAGACTGCATTGCGGAAGGCATTTCTGAAGAAGCGATTGCCGCCCGGCTAGGTGACTTTGTACACGAATTTACGGAGGTACACATATGATTCTCCCTTCCTATGAGGAATTCTCCGTTCTTACACGGACAGCACGGGTGATTCCTGTGGTCCAGCACATCAATGCCGATCTCTTTACTCCGATTTCCGTTTTCCAGAAATTCGGCTGCCGTCCGCATTCTTTCCTGTTGGAAAGCGTAGTTGGAGGCGAGCGTTGGGCAAGATACTCGATCATGGGCCGGCATCCCATTCTCGAATTCTCCGTCGCTGACGGAAAAACAACCTACAAAAAACTCGGTCAGGAATACCCCGCGGAGCTTTTGGGCGGCACACCCGTCCCGCAGCTGCGCGAACTCGTCCGTCAGTGCGAATCCGAACCGTTTTCCTACATCAATCACTTCTATTGCGGTCTGCTCGGATATTTCGGATATGATTTCGTGCGGTACTGCGAGATTCTTCCGGACAACAATCCGGACACCATCGGACTGCCTGACTGCCACCTGACAGCACCCGGCGAAGTCATCGTATTTGACCATTTCAAGAACGAAATTACGGTTATTGTGAATGTCTTTTCGGAGGGCGGCGGCGATGCCTATGCGCAGGCCACCCAGCGTCTCGGCGAAATCATCCATGAAATCGAAAATCCGGTCGTCTCGGAGCTTGCGCGCATCCACCCGGAATCCTTGATCTTTGAACCGCAGACCGAAAAGCAGGTATTCTGCGACAGCGTTGACAAAGCCCGTGCATATATCCGCGACGGCGACATCTTCCAGGTCGTACTTTCGCAGCGCTTTACTGCGGACTATCAGGGGGATCCTCTGCCCGTATATCGCGCACTCCGCAGTGTGAACCCTTCGCCCTATATGTTTTTCCTTCAGCTGGAAGACACCGCGATCGTAGGTTCATCACCGGAAATGCTGGTACGCGTAACGAACGGCCGCATCGAGACCTGCCCGATCGCAGGCACGCGTCCGCGCGGCAAAAACGACGCCGAAGACCGCCTTCTCGAAGCCGATCTGCTCGCCGATGAAAAAGAGATCTCCGAACACTATATGCTCGTTGATCTCTCTCGAAACGACGTCGGCAAAGTCTCTTCCTTCGGCACGGT
>JADGQQ010000028.1 GCA_017881645.1 Clostridia bacterium | reverse complement strand
TCCTGTGGTTTGCGCGAATATGGGCCGCATGCTGCGGTGAAGAAATATTCTGAATCCGGGCATCCGGTCTTTCATATGAATAGTCGTCGATACGATGTTCATTCGAATGGCGGCCAGGTGCCGCATTCGATTTGATTTGTGAAGATGTCTTTCGCGGGTTATTTACAGCCGGGTTCTTCCTGTCGGCACCGGTGTTCGCCCTTTTACCGGGTGGCGTTTTCTTCGCCGGAGGAGCAGCCGGAGATTTGCGTGCAGCAGCTGACCGATTTGCATGAGATCGCTCTGCATCTGACCGATTTGCACGAGATCGCTCTGCTTCTGACCGGTTTGCTGATGGTTTACGTTCCGGCTTTTGTCCTTTTTGGCTCATTTTTGTATATCTCCCAGTTTCTCCACGGCAAGCATAACAGCGAGCTTCGTCTGCTCAAAAACAAGTCCCCCCTGCATATAGGCAATGAAAGGTTCTTTCATGGGTCCGTCTGCAGAGAGTTCAATGGATGCCCCCTGAATAAAGGTTCCGGCCGCCATGATCACAGGTGCGTCATATCCCGGCATCGCCCATGGTTCCGGACGGACAAACGAATCAACCGGTGAACAGTATTGAATCCATTGGCAGAAATCAACAACCTGCTGTGCATGATTGAAAACAATACTCTGGACGATATCCCCTCGATTATCCTTCGAATGCGGGTGCGTGTCAAACCCGGCCTTTTCAAATAATGCCGCTGCGAAAACGGCGCCTTTTACGCATTCCGCAGTCACGTGCGGCGCCATAAAAAGTCCCTGGGCAATGGTTCTGTTAAATCCAAGAGACGGGCCGACATGACTTCCGAGTCCCGGCGCCGTTGCGCGGGAAGCGATTTTTTCAATAAGACATCTGCTTCCGACAATATATCCGCCCGAAGGACAAAGTCCGCCGCCCGGATTTTTAATCAGGGATCCGGCACAAAGATCTGCTCCCAGAGCGCAAGGCTCGGCATCCTCTACAAATTCACCGTAACAATTGTCAACGAGTATGATTATGGAGGGTTTCTTTTGTCGAACCACTGCAATGATATCCTTCAAATCCTTCTGCTGCAGGCATCTTCGGTTGGTATACCCCTTGGATTTCTGAATAAAAACAAGCTTTGTGCTGTCATGGATTGACGATTCAATTCCGGCAAGATCCGGGGATCCGTCTTTTTGCAGGGACACTTCGCTGTATGTAACGCCGAAGTCAGCAAGAGATCCCATGTCTCCCTCTGCGCTGCCGAAAATGCCTATGGAAGATGCCAGCGTATCGTACGGGCGTCCCGTGACGGAAAGCATCTCATCTCCCGGACGAAGGACACCAAATAGACTCATTGCGATTGCCTGCGTACCGGAACTGATCTGAATGCGGACATAAGCCGCCTCGCCGCCGAAAAGTTCGGCGTACATCTGCTCAATTCTTTCGCGCCCGACGTCATCATATCCGTACCCTGTGGGCATTCCAAAATGCGTATCAGAAATTCTCGCATTGCGGAAAGCCTGCAATACGCGAAGTTGATTGATTTCTCTGATTCTCTCGATTCTATGAATAACGGGCGCAACTTCCTGCAGGGCATTTTCGGCCATAGCCAGAACACTCTCGGAAACCCCGTACGTCAGGTATGGATTCTTCATCAGATGCCGTAAACCTCCTCGGAAGAAAGTACGCGGATACCCGATTCCTCAAGCTTTATGAGAGCCATCTGGGGATCCTGGACACGTATGACGACGACAGCATCGTCCGAAGTTCTTCCGACATAGGCGTATAGATATTCAAGGGAAAGTGAACCTTCGGAAAATATGGAAAGAGCATGATCCAGCGTACCCGGTTTATCCTCTATGGCAATGGCGATGACAGGTGTACTGCTGACGGTAAAACCGGAAGCGGTCAGAACTTCCACCGCCTTGTCCGGCTTATCCAGAATCATGCGAAGAATGCCGTATTCCGTCGTATCGGCAATGTATAACGCCCGGATGTCGATATCATTCTCGCCCAGTGTACGTGTCACCTCAGCAAGTCTTCCCGACTGGTTTTCCAGAAAAACATTGATTTGTTTGACTAGCATTTGCAAAAACCTCCTTCATAGACGATTCATCTGCTTTCATGAATTGTTGAAAAAACGAAGCGGCCTTTCGCAGCCTTTATATGAATTATATCGTATTTATCGAACCAAGTCGCGCCCAAAATGAAAAGCCTGCAGGTTAATCGGAATGAGTTTTGGTTTTCCTGCAAATACTTCCATCACTGATTCTTCCCAATAATCCAGAGGGATATCCGTAAAAATGGAAAGTGCACCCAGCATGACCATATTTACAGCCCGCGGACTTCCCGCAGTAAGTGCTGCTGCCAGAGCATCTATCTCAATAATGCGCGCTTTTCCGTCCGCTGCGGACTCAATTACGCTGCGAATTTCCTGCGGATATTGCGCTTTTCCCATCAGAACCGGAAGCGGCCGGATTTTCTGGCTGTTTATGATCATCGTTCCCGACGTCTTAAGAAGACCGGACCAGCGCAGGGCTTCGAGTTCTTCGAATGCCAGACAGAAGTCTGCCGTGCCCGCCTCAATGATCGGCGAAAATACTTTCGATCCCATTCTGACATATGTGATTACGGATCCGCCTCGCTGGCTCATTCCGTGTACTTCTGATACTTTAACATCCAACCCGAGCTTGATTGCAACTGTGCCCAGCAGTTTGCCCGCAACGAGCGTGCCCTGGCCGCCTACACCGGCGAGTGCAATGTTCATCCGGAGGGATTCCAGAGATTTATCCGTGGTTTTAGCCGGAGAAACCGGGGGTGAAACATGATTTGTCATGATTTTCTCCCTCCTTTGGTCAAAGCTCCGAAAGCGCATAAGTTCATACAAAGCCCGCAGGCGTTACAAATGTCCCAGTCAATGATCGGTTTCTTGTCAGGACCTTCCGTAAGGGCCGGACACATCATGCGAATGCATGAGCCGCAAGCCGTACATTTGTCCTTGTTAACGACGGTACGGTCTTCTTTTTTGCCTTTGCCGACGGGTATCAGTGCACAAGGCCGGCGGGCAATCACGACGGAAACCGTGTCCTTCTCCAGTTCTTCCCTGATGACGGTCTGGCATAAACGCGAATCAACCGGATCAAGGATTCGAATCGATGTTACTCCGATGCTCCGGCAAAGTTCCTCAAGGTTAATGGACGGTGCGGACCGAAGACGAATATCCAGACCCGTCGTCGGATTCTGCTGGTGTCCCGTCATTCCTGTGATTGAATTATCCAGAATAACAACTGTAATCCGGCTCTGATTGTAGACTGCGTTGATCAGGTTTGTGACACCGGAATGCATAAAGGTTGAGTCTCCGATGACACTCACGGTGTGCGTGGAAGCCTCTCCGTCCGTCGCTTTGTCAAAGCCATGCGCCATACCAATGGATGCGCCCATGCAGACGCAGGCATCCATAGCCGCCATTGGCGGCAGTGCGCCGAGTGTATAGCAGCCGATATCTCCCGTGACCTGAACGCGCAGACGGGAAAGCGCCAGAAACAGTCCCTTATGGGGGCAGCCGGCGCACATAACAGGCGGCCGTGCGGGCGCCACAGGAAGAATCTCCTGAGAAACCACACTCGCAGGATTCGGTTCGCCGGTAAGTGCCGTGCGGATCATCTTCGCTGAATATTCTCCCTGCAATGTAAACAAGGACTTTCCTTCGCATATAAGGCCCATTGCTTTGATTTCCGTCTCAAGAAAAGGGTCCAGTTCTTCAACAATTACGAGACGGTCAACTTTTGATGCGAAGGATCGAATCAAATCCTGAGGCAGCGGCCAAATCATTCCCAGCTTCAAAATACTGGCATCCGGCAGTGCATCTGCGACATACTGGTATGCCGCGCCTGCTGTGATGATTCCCAGTTTTTGGGACTTTATTGTAATCGTATGCAATCCAACCGAATCTATATCAGCGGATGAATCCTGTGCCAATCGGACCATTCTGTCTTCAACAATTACGTGGCGTTTGATGGCCATGCCAGGCATCATGACATATTTGTCAACATTTTTGACATAGGGTCTGATGACAATGTCCTGAGGATCCTCGAGTTCCACAACCGACCGCGAATGCGATACGCGTGTATGGAGACGGAGCATGACAGGAGTGTCATATTGTTCGGAGATTTCATAAGCTTTCTTAAGATAGTCTTTGCATTCCTGACTGTCAGACGGCTCGAACATCGGTACTTTTGCAGCACGGGCATAATTCCGGCTGTCCTGCTCGTTCTGTGAGCTGTGCATGCCGGGGTCATCCGCAGCCACAAAGACAAGGCCTCCGTTAACACCGATATAGCTGGCTGTGAAAAGCGGATCGGCGGCTACATTCACACCGACATGCTTCATACACGTCAATGCGCGCGCTCCGCGAATGGAAGCGCCAACAGCTACTTCGGCCCCTACTTTTTCATTCGTAGCCCACTCGCAGTAAATTCTCTCATACTGCACAATGGATTCCGTTATTTCTGTACTCGGCGTACCCGGATATGAAGATACAAGCTTCACACCCGCTTCATACGCACCACGCGCAATTGCCTCATTGCCCAAAAGGATTTGCTTCAAAAAGAATCCCACCTTTACTTGTTTTTCTGTCCAAAAAACAGTATATCACAGACACCCTTTTCTCTAAGGTTTATCAGAAGAGAACCGTTGACTTCTCGAATTAGAATGCTTTCGATCGCAAGTCGACAACTCTCTTGGATTTGCCTGCAGTGCGTTCAAGCGTTTTGGGATTCAGCAGGGTTACTTTGACGTCGATTTGAAGAACCGTCTTAATCTTATGACGAATCTCATTCGTTAATTTCTCGAGGTTCGAATAGCTGTCCAGAATGCCGCCGTCATGGAGTTCAACCTGTACTTCAATGCGATCCATGAATTTCTCTGTGGTGACAATCAGCTGATACTGCTGTCCAATGCCTTCAATGCCCATGAGAACTGCTTCCACCTGTGACGGGAACACATTTACACCGCGGATGATCATCATGTCGTCGGAGCGTCCCATGATCAGATCCATGCGTGTGTGTGTTCTGCCGCATGCACAGGGTTCATAGAACAGTCTTGTTATATCCTTCGTACGATATCGCAGCATAGGGATGCCTTCTTTGGTCAGCGTTGTAAACACAATCTCGCCTGTACTTCCCTCAGGAAGAACTTCGCCGGTTTTCGGGTCAATGATTTCAGCAATGAAAAAATCCTCGTTGATATGCATGCCCGTATGATGCAGGCATTCGTAGGAGACGCCGGGACCGCAAAGCTCCGTCAGTCCGTAATTCTGCGTGTCGTTGATACCCATGCGGGCTTCAATGAGTTCACGCATCTCCGGTGTATGGCCTTCGCCTCCGAACAGTCCCGTCTTCAGATAGAGGTCTTCCTTTGCAATTCCCATTTCTTCCATGATTTCCGTAAGATGCAGAACATAGGACGGCGTTGCGATCAGCACGGTCGTCTGCAGATCTTTCATGAACATGAGCTGCCGTTCCGAGTTCCCTGAAGAAATCGGAATTACGGATACGCCGACACGTTCGAGTCCGTAATGAAGGCCGAACCCGCCGGTAAACAATCCGTATCCGAAAGCAACCTGCGCCGTATCTTCACAAGTGACGCCTGCAGCACTGACCATCCGGGCACAGCATTCGGTCCAATTCTCCATGTCATTGCGCGTGTACCCCACAACGATCGGCTTACCGGTTGTTCCTGAAGAGCCGTGAAACCGAACGATTTCACGGTTCGGCACTGCGAATAACCCGGTGGGATAATTGTCACGAAGGTCATCCTTAACTGTGAATGGAATCTTCTGAAGATCATTCAACGACTGAATATGTGATGGTTTCAACCCGATCGAATCGAGCTTTTCGTGATAAAAAGGAACATGATCGTATGCATACTCCACCTGCCAGCGCAGTCGATTGAGTTGTAACTCCTCTATGTCTTTTCTGGGCAAGGTCTCGGCTGTATTCCAAATCATGTTCCTATCTCCTCAAATAACTTCGTCCGCAGGCAGGATCTTTTTCTGGCTTGCGGCAACCGCGATGTCATATCCTTCAAATGCATGATCCACAATCTTCTTGTCCAGTTTCGGTGTAAGCAGCGATACAACCGGCACGACGATCAGACCGAAAATCATTGCGAAAGCACCGGCATTAATCGGTGAGGCAATATTGATCGGGAACTCCGGATGCTTTGCTGCAATGGCTGCCAGGTCAAGGAACGCAGGCAGATGAATCTTGAAAAGAACTGCATTTGACAGCACCAGATGAACTAATGTGATGCCGACACCGCAGCCGAAGTTTGTCCAAACGGCAACGCGCGTCACTTTTTTCCAGAATAGTCCATAAAGGAACGGAGCCAGGAAAGATCCTGCAAGTGCTCCCCACGAAATGGACATCAGTTTCGTTATATAGAGGTTTCCTGTTTGATATGCAAAAATCGCCAATGACATCGAAATGATGATGAAACAAGCGATCAGAATGCGGATCCAGAGAACCTTCTTCTTTTCCGTCAGAGATTTGACAACGGTACCGTCGATAAAGTCCAGTGTGAGCGTTGAACTGGATGTAAGGACGAGTGAAGAAAGTGTTGACATGGATGCAGACAGAACCAGAACGACCACCACCGCTAACAGAATGGCCGGGATGGCTTTATCCATGAGCATTGTAGGCACAATCCGGTCAAAAGGAATTTTTGAGGGAACTTCAGCACTATCTACAAAAAGGCGTCCGAAACTTCCGATAAAGTACGAACCGCCGGCAATGACAAGTGCAAATACGGTGGAAATAATCGTACCGGTCTGAATCGATTTCTCGTCCTTAATTGCATAGAACTTGTGAACCATCTGCGGAAGACCCCACGCTCCAAGCGAAGTCAGGATAACGACTCCCAGAAGATTCAGCGGCTGAGGTCCGAAGAAGGATACATAGACACCGAGGATCTTGCCGTCCGGTGCCGTATACTGTGACAGCCCGGCCAAAGAATTCATAAGTCCTCCATGCGCATGCAGGACGAAAGCAGCCACCAGAATGACGCCGACCAGCATAATCACGCCCTGAAAGAAGTCATTGATTGCCGTAGACATGTAGCCTCCGAGAATAACATAGGCGGCAGTCAGAAGGCTCATGCCGATGATGACCATCTCAAATCCGTATCTCATATTATCCAGACCGAGAGCGGTCGTGAACAAATACGATAGTCCATTAAACACAGATGCAGAATAGGGAATCAGAAAAACAAAAACGATAGCACTCGCTGCAATTTTCAGCGACTTACTGTTGTATCGCTTGCCAAAATACTCCGGCATTGTCGTCGCTTCCAGGTGTTTGGTCATGATGCGCGTTCTCCGGCCCATCACCTTCCAGACCAGAAAGCTTCCGATAAAGGCATTTCCCAGACCGATCCAAACCGTTGACAACCCGAACGACCATCCAAACTGTCCCGCATATCCAATAAATACGACTGCGGAAAAATACGTCGTGCCATAAGCAAAAGCTGTCAGCCAGGGGCCGACGGAACGTCCGCCAAGGACAAAAGATCCGACACTTTTCGTGTGCCGCCTGGCATAGATGCCAATAGCGATTGTAACCAGAAAAAACACCCCGATAAACAGTACATTTAGCCAAACCATACTCCCTACCATCCTTCTTGTCCTTTCGGACTCAAATTGAATAACAACCGCATTGCGGTGCTACTTTTTTATCATAGCAGAGAGTTTTTAAGAAGCAAGTACCTATTTGTGCAATATTCATATATTATGCGTGCGGAATGTAAATTGGACTATGTAATTTGTCGTATACGGAATTTCACAATAAAAAAAGCAGCCACTTCGCAGTGTCTGCTTTCTTTATCTGGTGCGGTCGACGGGACTTGAACCCGTACGGTCTCCCACACGCCCCTCAAACGTGCGCGTCTGCCAATTCCGCCACGACCGCAAATCCAGTAAGGGAATCGAGGGGGGTGCTTAACAGCAAGAGTTATTATACCTATG
>JADGQQ010000027.1 GCA_017881645.1 Clostridia bacterium | reverse complement strand
TCCCCGCCACATTGTTTCTGGGAGGCAAATGGATGGAAGAGCATCCGGCAGAAACCAGGTATTTGTCATCACTGCCGATGATGGAACTCGCCAATCACACATACTCACATCCTCATTTGACGCGCATTACCGATGACAGTATCCGCTGGCAATTGCTGGAGACTAACAAGATCGTAACAGCTCTCACCGGGAAAAACTTTCACCTCTTTCGTGCACCGTTCGGAGAACTCGATGCACGCGTCGTCCGCATCGCCACGGCATGCGGCCTTCGCTCGGTACAGTACGATCTCGCGTCCGGAGATCCGGACAAGTCTTTTACCAGGGATCGTCTCGCCGGTTATGTGATCCGTGCCGCGCAGAATGGATCCATCGTGGTAATGCATATGAATGGCCATGGCTGGCATACGGCGGAAGCATTGCCTGTGATCATTGATGCACTCCGCGCCCATGGCTTCTCCTTCGTCACGGTCAGCAAGCTTCTATCACAGATTTAGCAGATTACGATTTGTGTTCTTTTTTTGTGATTTGTGTATATTGTATTCCCGTTGCAGAACGGTTCCGTCCTGCAGCATGCATGTAAAGACTGAGGAGATGATATCGTGTACGTACCAACTGAAATGACGCTTCCCGCAGTAATGGAACACAGTACTGCGGCATTTGGATCATCTTGTGCAATTTCATACACGGACGAACCGCAGATTACATACGGAGAGATGAAGAAACAGATTGATCATCTCTCAGCCTTCTTGCGCAATCAGGGAGTTGTCGCGGGCGATCGTGTTGCCGTTATCGGAGAAAACAGCCCCCATTGGGGTATCGCATATTTTGCAATCACCTGCATGGGTGCCGTGGTCGTGCCCGTCCTGCCGGATTTTCATACTTCCGAAATTCACCATATCATTAGGCATTCCGGAGCGAAAACGGTATTCATCTCCGAACGCTTCTATCAAAAAGTTGAAGACCTCGGCTCTGACGACCTTTCCTGCGTCATCCTTCTGAATGATTTCTCTATTATCGAAGCGGAGACTTCAAAGGCCACGCTGAAAAAACTCATGGCCGACGGAAGCAAGGAGCTGAAAAAAATCAAAGGGATCGCTCTGCGCATGGCAGGCATTTTCCCAGACCGGGTTCGTGAAGAAGATCTTGCTGCGATTATCTATACGTCGGGCACCACCGGACATTCCAAGGGTGTCATGCTCACGCACAAAAATCTGGTGTGGAATGCAGCCCGGTCATCAAAGATCCCGCCGATCGGCCCGGGAAGCCGGATGCTCTCGATTCTCCCGCTGGCCCACGTCTATGAGTGCACACTTGGCCTCATTCTGCCGCTCATGCAGGGCGCCAGCGTTTATTACGTCAAAAAACCACCGACGGCTGCCGTCCTTCTTCCGGCACTCGAAATTGTCAAGCCGACGGCGATGCTCACTGTGCCGCTCATCATCGAGAAAATGTACAAGGCACGGATCCTTCCGGAGATACGTACAAAACGGATTCTCCGCCTGATGTATAAATTCCCTGTCGTTCGTAAGCGCATCAATAGAATTGCCGGACGAAAGCTGATGAAGACCTTCGGCGGTGCGATGCAATTTTTCGGCGTCGGCGGATCGGCCCTCTCCGCAGAGGTGGAACGATTCCTGCGGGAAGCACGATTTCCGTACGCCATCGGCTACGGCCTCACAGAAACATCGCCTCTCGTCGCGGGTGCAAATGCAGAGCACACCCGTTTCCGATCCACCGGGCCGATCGTCGAAGGGCTCGAGGTAAGAATCGAAAACCCTGATCTGAAAACAGGCGAAGGCGAGATTGTCGTTCGCGGCCCCAGTGTGATGAAGGGATACTACCGTGAACCGGAGCGAACCGCTGAAGTTCTGACACCGGACGGATGGTTCCACACAGGCGACCTTGGCAGCTTCGACGAAAGCAACTATCTCTATATTAAGGGGCGTATTAAGAACGTAATCCTCGGATCCGCCGGAGAGAATATCTATCCCGAAGCGATCGAATCGGTCATCAATCGACACGATGAGGTGCTGGAATCGCTGGTCTTTCAGGAACAGGGACTCCTGGTGGCGAGGGTTCACCTGGACTATGAAAAGCTGGACGTCGAAGCAGCAGAATTGAACTTGAAGCAATCGGAAGTTACGGAGAGAATTGCGGCTCTCCTCGATGACGTAAAGAAACAAGTCAACGATCAGGTCTCCGCCTTTTCCCGCATCAGCAGGATTATCGAACAGACCGAACCATTCGAAAAAACGCCGACACAGAAAATAAAACGATATCTGTACGCAAGTTAAAAGACGGGGGATGAAATAGCCTGATCGGATTTCATCCCCCGAAATTATCGCCCTCTTCCGGCAGCATCCTCACCCAACGTCATATACATCATGAACTGCATGGTGGGACTTTCGCAGTTGTTCCCCTCTCCCCTCGGCGACAGTATACTTAGGATTTTGCACATTGAAAACACCAAGATTTGCCCTTTCAAACAAATAGCTGTATCTTTTTGCCATGAGTGAGAGATTAATCAAATCCCTGCAGGGAAGCTGGCGCCGGGAAAAAACGGGCGCTGAGACATATCGCAGACTCGCCGAGAAAGAACCCAACCAACAACGAAAATCCGTCCTCTTCAAATTGGCAGAAGCCGAAGAGGTTCATGCGCGCAAGATTGAAGAACGTTTGCACACACTGGGCGGAAGGATTCCTTCATTCAGTGAATCTCCTTTCCGAAAAATTCAACGGTGGTTGATGATTCAGAGCGGCACGGCGAACGCAATCCGCCGGCTGGAAGAAACGGAAGATCAGCATACAGATGATTATGCAGCCGATGCTGCGGTCTTTTCCAGTGAAACGGATAGTGCACTCCTCCGCGGCATCATGAAGGAAGAGCGGGTCCATGCGAAAGTTCTTGAGTCCGAACTGAAGGACGAACATCCGGAACAACGTCTCGAATCCATTTTCAAAAAAGAAAAATGGCATGCGGGACATTCAGGCGGATGGATCGGACAGGCGATCTACGGCGCCAACGACGGACTGGGTGCCGTTTTTGGCATCGTGAGCGGCATGGCAGGCTATACCGGCGGAAGCAATGTCGTGCTCGTCGCGGGCATCGCCGGTACGCTGGCCAGTGCTCTTTCTATGGGATCGGGTGCGTATCTCGCACGAAAAACGGAACGCGAAGTCTACGAAGCCGAGATCGAGCGGGAGCGAAAGGAAATTGAGCAGAATCCCGACGAAGAGCGGGAAGAACTCGAGCTGTTTTATCAACTCAAAGGGTTTTCTGCCGAAGAATCCTCCATGATGACCGAACGGCTGATGCAGAAGCCGGAACAATTCCTGAAAACGCTTGCGCAGGAAGAACTCGGCCTTTCGACAGCAACGTTTCCGAATCCTATGAAGGAAGCGTTCTCTGCTACTGCCGCAACGGCTGTGGGCGGCATCATACCTGTTATTCCCTTCCTCTTTCTGAGCGGGGCACCGGCCGTTCTCGCCAGCCTCGTCATCAGCACGGTTGCACACTTCCTGGTCGGCTCACTCAAGACAATTGTTACAGGACGTAGTTGGTGGCGAAGCGGCCTTGAGATGACGTTGGTGGGCCTTCTGACGGCTGCTATCGCTTTCGGCGTCGGCATGATTCTCAGTCCCGAAGGGCATCTCGGAGGACTGCATTAACCCATCTCCACACCGGGACAGATGGAATATGTCACGCCCGAAGAGATTGCGCAGGATGTAATCTATATTCTTCCGCAATAGAGAATATTTGTCCAATTTTAACGATATCGACCCCGGCAAGATCGTCGGATGGATTTTTACCGAAGAGGAAAAAGGCAAGCGTATGAAATCATAACTCACTCATCCACCATCAACCGGAGTATTT
>JADGQQ010000026.1 GCA_017881645.1 Clostridia bacterium | reverse complement strand
CTTTTGTCGTTCCGGATGACGTAGGCGGCCGTTTCTCCGTTCTCACAGCGGTGGGACTTCTGCCGATCGCCGTTGCAGGCGCAGATATCCGCGAGATCATGAAGGGCGCGAGGGATGCTTCGCAGGCCTTTAAGAAGGTATCTGTCACGGAGAACCCGTGCTATCGCTATGCAGCCGTCCGGAACTGTCTGCTTCGCAGCGGATATTCTACGGAAGTCATGGTCAACTACGAACCTTCCTTTCATTTTATGACGGAGTGGTGGAAGCAGCTCTTCGGAGAATCCGAAGGCAAAGACGGCCGCGGAATTTTCCCTGCGGGCGTGGACAATACGACGGATCTCCATTCCATGGGTCAGTACATTCAGGATGGACAGCGCATATTGTTTGAGACGGTTATTCAGAACGACAAACCGCGCCGCACATTTGAGATTCCTACGGACAAGGATAATCTGGACGGATTGAATTTCCTGTCCGGCATGGATATGAACGAAGTGAACAAGAAAGCAATGCAGGGCACAGTCCTTGCCCATGTCGACGGAAAAGTTCCGAACATGATTCTTCATGTACCGGAATTCTCCCCCTACTGGTTCGGACAGCTCGTATTCTTCTTTGAGAAAGCCTGCGGAATCTCCGGATATCTGCTGGCGGTGAACCCTTTCAACCAGCCCGGCGTGGAAGCCTACAAGAAGAACATGTTTGCTCTTCTCGGCAAGCCCGGCTACGAGAAAGAAAAGGCTGAACTAGAGAAGCGTCTCGCCGGACAGGCATAAGTTCCTGAGCCGATGCGCTGAAAACAAATGCTTTTCAACAGGCAGAAGGATGTTGTTTGAAACCGGGGTACCCATCTCTTGTCGGTCCGTTTGGATGGAACCTGAGTAAGCACCGGGATCGGGATGTTCTTCTGCTTTGTTGTTATTTGGCAGGGAGGCCGGATGAGTATGGTAAAGGTTAAAATTTGCGGACTCCGCCGACTGGAGGATGCGCAGATTGTAAACGAAGCGAAACCGGATTATATCGGGTTTATACTGACGCCTTCAAAAAGGCGGGTCACCATTCCCGAAGCACTGGCTATTTCCGGTGCTTTACATCCGTCCATCCGCCGCGTGGGCGTTTTTGCGGGAGAGTCCCCTGCAGAAATCGCGCAGACGGCTTCCGAACTGTCGCTGGACGGCATTCAGCTCCATATGGATACCACGACACCGTTTCTTGACGCACTTGCTTACGAGCTCGGTCACTGCCTCTTTCCGCGGATTCCGTTTGTATGGCAGCGGATTCCGGTACCGGCGTCTGCAGCGGACGCTTCGGATATAGAAGAATCCCTGCATTCTTTTGCTGATTTTTCGCGTTTTGACGGTCTTCTTCTGGACACCCGCAAAGAGAAATCGGACGGAGGAGCCGGGCTGGTTTTCCCCTGGAAACCGGCTGCGGAATATCTTGGCAGACACAACATATCCTCGAGCCGCATTATTGTGGCCGGCGGCCTGGACGAGAACAACGTTTCTGACGCAGTTGCGTTTTTTTTGCCCTATGCGGTGGATGTGTCCAGCGGCGTGGAAACCGACGGATACAAAGACCGGCAGAAGGTTCTTCGATTTATTGAGACAGCTAGAAAGGCACAGGTTCACGAATGAACAGAACAAATAAATATGCCCCGGTCGTTTTGGAGCGGGGGGATCTCCTGTCCGTTGAAAATCCGGCCCGTTATACCGGCGGCGAATGGGGAATCACGATCAAGCAGGAAGTCCTTGACGAAATTCAGCGGACCGGCGAGACAAAATACATTCGCTATGCGTTCTGTTTCCCGGACATTTATGAAATCGGAATGAGCAACCTTGCGGTCCGGATTCTGTACCATGTACTCAATCAATGTCCGGACGTGTGGTGCGAACGTGCGTTTTCGCCATGGAAAGACATGGACAGGCTCATGCGCGAAAAATATATTCCGCTTTTCTCACTCGAATCCAAAACCTCGCTTCGCGACTTCGATATTCTCGGATTTTCCCTGCAGTACGAAATGTGCTATACGAATGTGCTTCAGATGCTGGATCTGTCCGGCATCCCGCTCCGCTCCTGCGACCGCGGTGAGGACGATCCGATCATCACGGCCGGCGGACCGGTCGTCTACAACATTGAACCGATGACGGATTTCCTGGACCTTGTCATGATCGGCGAGGGGGAGGAAATGATCGTTGAGTTTATGGCGGAGATGAAAAAATACAAAGACTCCAAAAAAACCGGTCAACCGATGACGCGCGAGACTTTCCTGCAGAATGCGGCCAAGATCGAAGGCGTCTATATTCCGGCTTTTTATGACGTGTCGTATCAGGAAGACGGAACCATTCGCGAAGTGAAGCCGAACCGGCCCGGTATTCCGGCAAAAATCCGGAAAAGGGTGATTCTGGACATGGATCTGGCTCCCTATCCAACGCAATCCATCGTGCCGAATACGAAGATTGTTCATGACCGTGCGTATCTCGAGCTTTTTCGCGGATGTATACGCGGCTGCAGGTTCTGTCAGGCCGGTTTTGTGTACCGCCCGGTGCGTGAGAAGTCTGCGAAGGTATTGTGCGAACAGGGGATCGAAATCGAAAAAGCCACCGGTTATGATGAGCTCGGCATGCTGTCTCTCTCGACAAGTGATTATTCGGAACTGCCCGGTCTTACGGACCGTCTTCTGTCCGCATTCGACGGGCATCATACAAGTCTTTCGCTGCCGTCCATGCGCGTGGATTCTTTTTCGCTGGAGCTGACGGAAAAAGTTTCCGAGACACGAAAATCGGGACTTACCTTTGCGCCGGAAGCCGGAACCCAGCGTCTGCGCGACGTCATCAACAAGGGAATTACAGAGGAAGACATCATGACATCTCTTGCACTTGCATTCGAAGGCGGGTGGAGCAGTGTAAAGCTGTATTTCATGCTCGGGCTGCCGACGGAGACGCTAGAAGATGTAATCGGCATTGCGGATCTGGTCCGGAAAATAGAAAAGCTCTATTTCGAAGTCGGACGAAAAACCGGTCAGCGTATGCGCAGGCTGGAGATGACCGTATCCACTTCCATGTTCATACCGAAGCCTTTTACCCCGTTCCAGTGGGAAAGGCAGAACACCATGGACGAGTTTGTTCAGAAACAGCAGATTCTGCGGGATCGGCTGAGAAGCAAGAACATCAAATACATCTGGCACGATCTGGATACCTCTGTATGGGAGGTCGTAATCGCCAGAGGCGACAGACGTCTTGGGCCCGTGCTTCTCGAGGGCTATCTGGCCGGACATATTTTTGATGCGTGGGATGATTGTTTTTCTTTGGGTAAATGGATGACCGTACTGGAAAAACACGGGTTAAAATCCGATTTTTATGCCATCCGGGCACGGACTCCTGAGGAAGTTTTCCCGTGGGATCATATCGACTGCGGTGTGCGTAAAGATTTTCTTCTCCGTGAAAGAGAACGTGCTTATGCGGAGCAGACGACGCCGTCCTGCCGCGAACATTGTGAGGGCTGCGGAGCAGCCGGCTTCGGCGGGGGAGTATGTTATGAATCAAAGTGAGCGCGAGAAAGCGATGACTCTGCTGGCACATCAGCCTGCATTTATTTACCGTCTCCGGTTCTCGAGGTCCGGCAGCCTGAGTTTTATCGGGCATCTGGATTTGATGCGGACATTTGAACGGTCTCTTCGGCGCGCCGGCTTTCCGCTGCTTCATTCACAGGGGTACAACCCCCGGCCGATGCTCGTCTTTGCACTTCCGCTTGGAGTCGGAATATCCACAACCGATGATTACGTAGACGTATCTCTTGCGGAAGCAAGGGATATAATGGAAGTGATGGCGGGTCTTCAGAACGCTCTCCCGGACGGCCTGCGCATTCTCGACGGATGGCCGGTCCCTGAAACGGGAGGAAGCATTATGGCCATGGTTACTGCTGCCCGCTACCGTCTGCAGGCGCAGCAGATCTTTCCTGCGCTGCAGAGATTGTTTCTGCGCAGCGAGGTTACGGTTGAGAAGCGATCGAAGGGACAGCTTCGGATGCTGGACATTCGGCCCCTGATGCTTGCACTCGAACATGGAGAAACAGAGAACGAAAACGAAGCGATTGTGCTTGTTTGTGCCGGTTCACATGAGAATCTCCGGCCGGATCTGCTGCTTCAGGCGCTTACTGCTTTTGAAGATTTTCCTTTACAGGAAGCCGCCAATTGCGGTGTTGAACGATCCGGCCTCTATGCCGGCACATACCCCGACCTGAAATGTTTTAAGGAGATGATCTGATATGCTGCGATTGTTTGGCGAATTGAAGGAATCCATCACGGATGGTCCGGGACTTCGTTATGCGATATTTACGCAGGGATGTCCGCATTACTGCCCCGGGTGCCATAATCCCGAGAGTCACTCCTTCACCGAAGGGTATCTCGTCAAAGAAGAGAATGTGATCCGGGAGATCCTTGCCAATCCTCTGCTCGACGGCGTAACGCTCAGCGGGGGAGAGCCATTCATGCAGGCACCCGAACTAACCGGCATTGCAGCCGCAGTTAAAGAAAAGGGTCTGAACGTCATTGTCTTTTCCGGATACACATTCGAAGAACTTCTGGAGTTGAGTGCCTATCGAAAAGGATACCGGTCTTTGCTGGAGAAAACGGATGTTCTGATCGACGGACGATACGAGGCTGACAAGAAATCGATGAATCTGCGTTTCCGCGGATCATCAAATCAGCGTGCGATTGATGTTCCGGCTTCCCTTGCAGAAGGAAAAGTGGTTCTATATCCATTGTAATGATCTAATGGAAAGATTGTTTTTTTCGTGAAATAACGGTAAGATAAGACATGCCTGCTTCTGCTTTCGAAGTTTGAAGCTGTAATTCATTCGCAAAGGGGGACGCTTCATGAATACAGCGGAGCATGATTTTGCAGAAAGCCTTTTGCACATTTTTGACAACGTACTGATTACAGAAGAGAAGGCGCTCTCCAAAGGATATTTTGCCGACCTTTCGATTGCCGAACTCCATACCCTCGACGCAATCGGACCGTATGAAGCAAGAGCCATGAGCGAGACAGCCATTCGACTTGGCATAACGACAGGCACACTTACTGTCGCGGTGGACCGGTTGGTCAGAAAAGGTTATGTGGAACGGAATCGCGACACCAAAGACCGTCGTGTCGTACGAATTCATCTCACCAGACGCGGCAAACTCGCATTCCGCATGCACGGCAAGTTCCATACGCTCCTGGTTCGCAGAATTATGGAGCCTCTCGATGCTGAAAGACAGGAAATACTGGCCGAAATGATTCGAAATATTGATCAATTCGTCTCGGAACAATATCGTAAATACAGTGATGAAGATATAAAAAACACAGCAATGGACGACTCAAGGAGGTCATTGGAAGATGTCTGAGCAAGTACCCGAAACCCAGCAGGGAGAATCTGACAAACAGGGAGAACCCCGAGAACGCAGCGCCGACGAACACCCGGACGTGAAGAAGAAAGATCGAATATACGATGATCTTATTACTATGGTTTCGAAGCTGATCACGCTTTCGCCCACAGATATAACACCGGAATCCGACATCTTTTTTGATTTGGGCCTGGATTCGCTCCAGTTATACGAGCTTGTAATTGATTTGGAAGATGGATACGATATCCGTCTCCCGGATGAAGATCTTGAGAAAATTCATACGGTTCAGGATATTGCCGATCTGGTTTTTGCATTAGCGCGATAAGGAATTATCGTGCTTTTCTTTTGAGGGTGTATATGCATTATGTTTTTATCCTGAACTATCTGGCCGACAAAAAACGTGTTCTTGAGACGGAGAAGGCCATTCTGATCCTGAAGGAAAAGATGGAGGACTTCGTTCATGTCCATCGCACGGAATATGCGGGTCATGCCGGTGTTCTGGCTGCAAAATATGCGGATATGTATTCCGAAAACGCACTTGTTTTTGCATGCGGCGGTGATGGAACCGTTCATGAAGTCGCCAATGCCCTTGTTTTTCGCAGCACACCCATGGCGGTTCTGCCGATGGGGACCGGGAACGATTTTGCGCGTACGGTTCTGCCGGATCTGTATAATGATCAGCCCCATCTGCTGATTGAACGAATTGAGCAGTTTCAAGTACATCCGATCGATGTCATACGAGTAGAGAGTCTGGATGCACAAGGCACGCTCCTTCCGGACAGCAGCCGTTACAGCATCAATATCACATCTTTCGGGCTGGACACGGTCATACAGTCGACCGCGAAAAATATCATTAAGTCATCCGGGCACACACGGCTGGTTCGAAAAAACGCATATTCGATTGCCATCCTGATTCATTTGATCCGCGGATGGAATTTTAAGATGAAGTATAAATTTACACTGGCGGGAAACAAGGGGACTGCGGAGGGCGAACTTCCGTATTGTCTGGCGGGGGTCTGCAACGGCGAGTATTACGGCAATGGGTTTCACCCTGCGCCATTTGCACAGATTGACGACGGCATTCTGGATGTTTGTCTGGTTGAAAATCTTCCCAGGAGGAAAGCGATTCCTTTGATTTCGAAATACAAAAAAGGCACGCATACAGGCAACAAAAAAATACACATGTTCCGCGTGACAGGCGGCGTGATTTCTTCCGGTGTTCCTGGAATACAATTGCAGGGGAATTATGACGGGGAGGATTTCTGGGGGGATGAGGTACGGTTTGAAGTCGTGCCGGGCGCGATTCAGTTCGCGTTCTTTTCCATCTGAAGCATCCAGTCGGTGACGGCTTCCGTGAGTTTGTGGGCATCTTTCCCGAAATCGGCCGGATGGAAGGGCTTTCCGTAATGGACGACCACTTTCTTGCGGCGATGATTTTTATGATCCCAGGGCTGCGGTTTCTTCATATGTCTGGAAAAGACGTCATATCCGCCTTCAATGTATATGGGAAGAAGAGGGACGTTTGCTTTGATCGCCATATAGGCCGCGCCGTCTTTGAGTTCAGCGACTTTGCCGTCATGACTTCGAGTGCCTTCCGGGTGAACGAGCATGATCTGGCCTTTTTCGATTTCCTTCTTCGCTTTAATCAATCCCCGTACCGGACTGCCGTAGCGGTCAACGGCAATCCCCTGGCCGACGCGCATGATCATGCGGCCGAGAAGCCCGTGGGATGTTTCAAGATCGGATGCGGCAAGACAGCACATGACTTTGAAGTGCTTTCTCGGTAAAAAACTCGCCAGCCACATGCCGTCGACATAGGTCTGATGATTGCAGGCGATAACATACGGGATTTCCTTTGGAATATTGTTTTTACCCTCCGAAGAGAAACGAAGAAATGCATATGTTGCCATCAAGCCGAGAGAATATACAAAATTGCCGAGTATTCCCCGCTTGACCGGATACTTATCTTTCTGGATGGCTGCAATCTCTTGCGTCGATTGGATTTCTGCTGTCTGCTGCACTATATTTGGATCCTCCATGAAGATTCTGGACATATAATCTGATATGATTTTTATTTGCACAACCCATGCTAGACTAGTAAGGAATAAAAGTCAAATGCTGTTTCACGAATGCTGTTTCACAAAATTAGTTTGAACATCAAAATAATTCACTTTTCAAGTAGACGCTTGAGAGGAACAGTGATATCATCAAAAAGTGTAAACAGCGAATATTTACGGGTTTTTCCATTTACCGGTTCATTCATTTCTTTTCAAAAATCTCACTTCCGGGGGGCTGCTATGCAAATCGTCACAGGAAAAAGCATTCACGAATCGGTCCGATATGAGAATTTGCGGGATCTCGTTCTCGATACACGTAAACTGTATCCTGCCAGAGATGCTTTTATTTTCCGGAAGAAGCCTGCGGAAGCGGAAATACATAAAACATATACGGATTTCGTGAATGATGTCGAATATATCGGCACGGGATTGTTTGCCATGGATCTGGCTGACGCACATATTTCCGTGGTCGGTGAGAATTCCTATGAATGGGTTGTATCTTATTCTGCTGTGGTTGGCAGCGGCTGCGTCGGCGTCCCGCTGGATCGTCTGCTTCCGGAAATGGAAGTATACAATCTATTGAAGCGCGGGAAGGTCCAGGCCATTTTCTATCATCCGAAACACCACGAAATGATGGTTTCCATCGCTTCGAGAGCCGAAAAGGAAAGCTTTCCGGTGAAATATTTCATCTGCATGGATACAAGCCTCCTTGCCGGAGCGTTTCCGGCCGACGTGCGTTTCGTTGACTATTCCGACCTTCGCCAAAAAGGAAAGGACTTATTTAATCTGGGCAACCGCCAGTTCCACGAAGCGCCGATTGATCCGGATGCGGTTCGCATTCTGCTTTTTACTTCCGGAACAACAGCTATGAGTAAGGGCGTTATGCTTTCTCACAAAAATATATGTGAGAATGTCTATAGTATAGCGACATCTATTCCTGTATACCCGGGTGAACGCGCTTTCTCCATACTGCCGCTGCATCATACGCTTGAAAATACATGTGATTTTTTACTGATATCCAGAGGCTGCGCCATTTGTTTCTCGGACGGGCTCCGCTATCTGACCAAGAATATACAGGAATGGCACGTGGAAATCATGGTGTCCGTTCCGCTCCTGTTTGAGACGATTCACAGAAAAATAATGGACGGCATCGAAGAATCCGGAAAGAGCACACTGATTTCGGTCGCTGTTCCGGTCACTCGTTTTCTGAAACGTCTGCATATTGATATCCGGCGATTGGTCTTCGCTGACATCATCAAGAAGCTGGGCGGGCATCTTCGCCTTGTCGTCATCGGCGGTGCGGGGATCGACAAATCCATTATCCGGGACTTCAATAATTTCGGCATCGATTTTCTGATGGGATATGGCCTTACAGAGACGTCGCCCGTTATCAGTGTGGCGCTCGAGGACTGCAAAGCGTACGGAAGCGCCGGAAGACCTCTGACCAACATTGAAGCGGCGATTGATACCGACAGCGAAAAACGCGGAACCGTCGGCGAGATTCTTTCCCGAAGTAAATGTGTAATGCACGGATATTATGAGAATCAGGAAGCGACAGATGAAGTGCTGACTCCTGAGGGCTGGCTGCGAACAGGCGATATGGGCTATATGGATAAGATCGGCAATATTTTCATCACCGGACGTGTAAAATCCATGATCGTACTGACCAATGGCAAAAAAGCGTTTCCGGAAGAAATCGAGAGCCTGATCGACCTGGTTCCCGGTGTGCGTGAATCGTTCGTCTGGGGCGAAGAGACCGGCAAGGACGGCGTCGAGATCTGCGCTAAAATTCTGATTGACCGTCAGGAGATCGGCAAACATCTGCCTATCCCTGAGAAGACGCCGGGCGATCTGTCCATTCAGGCGTATTTCCGGCTGCACATAAAAGAGATCAACCATCAGATGCCTTCCTTCAAAGCCATTCGCTATTTTGTCCTTTCCGAGGGTGAAATGGTCAAGACCACGACGATGAAGATCAAGCGCAGGCAGGAACTGGACTCCATTCATGAAATTCTTGCGAAAACCGGCGCGACTCTAAAGATGGCAAACGGTCAGAATTTAGACACCCTCTGAGGAGGTGCTTTTTTGGGACTGCGCATATTATATGGCGAACATACGGGCGATCTGCTGGATGCATGTCTTGAAGAGATATGCAGCGAAGCCATCCTCTGGCCGCAGAAACGTGCTTTTCTGATTGTTCCCGAGCAGACGAAAGCCGATACCGAGAGAAGTTATCTCGAGGTCAGGCAGCGGTTGGATGCCCAAAAGCCGCATCCGGCCGGTTCCGACGGGAATGCCCTCATGTTAATCGACGTCGTCAGCTTCCAGCGGTTTGCACACCGGATATTGTCCGAAACGGGCGGATTTCCGGAAGGTTTTCTGGATGACGCATCAAAAACGATGATCATCCATCAGATTCTTCAGGAGGGAAGATCCGACTTCAAGGTTCTCTCCGCTTTGTCTGAACGGATTGGATTTGTGCCGGATCTGCAGAACGTACTGGGCGATTTTTTGCGGTATCATGTGACACCCGAAAAAATCCGCTCGTTGGAAGAGGATGAAAGCGATCCTGCTTTTTCAGCAAAAATGGCGGATTTTGCACTTCTCATGGAGCGAATGGATGCCCGGATCCATGCACTCGGGTTCAGTGACCAGGGCGAAGAATTGAAGCGTTTGTCCGATACGCTGGCCAAGCTCGCCGATACGGATGCCGCAGAGCTTACGTGGCCTCTTTCCCGGCTCCGGTACATGCGGGATACTTCCATATGGATCATGGGATTCGGTCAGGTGCGGGATTTCACGCCGCAGGAATGGGATGTACTCGATCAGCTGCATGTGCTGTGTGAGAAAATGACAGTCTCCGTATGCGCAGACGCAATTCCCATGCATGGCTCGCAGATTCTGTCCGGTTCCGATGCTTTTTACTTCGGCAGACAAACGCTGCTTCATCTGACGGAACGCTTTCCCGGCTGCCGCATTTCGGCTGTTCTTCCGCACAAGGAAAAACTCGCGGCATTTTCACATCTGACATGTGCATATACAAAGAGATGTCCGGATACATTTACCGGTGATATCGCCGGCATTCGTCTGTTTCAAATGAAAAGCAGCATGGATGAACTTCGTTATGTTGCCGGAGAAATTCGGAAACTTGTTCTGACGCAGGGATACCGGTATAACGAAATCAGTGTCGTTCTGTGTGACCCGCTATCTTATGAGTCGAATCTTCATGCGGTCTTTGCCGAATACGGTCTGGATCCTTTTCTGGACAAGCGGAGGCCGCTGTCCGGCACGGTTCTGATGCGGTTTGTAACTGCGATTCTTGATCTGGGCATCCACGGCTGGTCTTTTCGCCCGCTTATGGCGTGTCTGAAATCCGGGCTTTGTCATATTACGGCAGCGGATGCCGACAAACTTGAGAATTATTGCCTGAAATACGGACTTTTCAAAGGTTTCAGGATATTCTATCCGGCGAATTATGTTTCTGAGAAGGATCCGGCCGGTCCGGAAATGCTCGCGATTGTCGAAAGGGTTCTGACTCCGGTACGGCAGTTTCTGGATACCATGCTGCATGCCGAAACATGTTCGCAAAAAGCAGGCAGTCTGCTGCAGTTCCTTCGTGTCTACGGAGGGCAGGAAACCGGAGAATATCAGCCGGGTGCCGGCGGTCAGGTGGAAGCTCTTTCCGAAGAATGGCTCGATTCCGGAGATCAGGACGCAGCCCTAGCTTTGGTGTCATCCTTTAATGAATTGATCCGGCTTCTGTATAAGCTTGAAGGACCGATCGGGGAGACGAAGATGACGCTTCTGAATTTCCGGAGCATCCTGGCTTCGGGAATGGATGCAACCCTGTCGGGAGCCATTCCGTCCTATGTGGATCAAATCCAGATATCCGATACGAAGAGGGGATACCAGAGATCCTGCAGAGCCCTTTTTCTGGTCGG
>JADGQQ010000025.1 GCA_017881645.1 Clostridia bacterium | reverse complement strand
TTTTCCGGTTCACTTTCGTTGTCGGCAATATCAGTCGGTCGTTCTTCAGTCATGTTGAGCCTCCCCATCTTAATTCGGAATTACTGTAAGAGTTTCATTCGTTCCTGTATATTTTTATGCATTTCCAGATAACGTGTTCTTTTTTCGCGTTCTGCATCGATCACTTTTGCAGGAGCTTTCCCCACAAATTCCTGATTGGACAGCTTTGCTTCCACCCGATCCAGTTCATTCTTAAGATTCTCCTGCTCTTTGCTCAGACGCTCCAGCTCTTTCGAAATATCAATCAGGTCTTCAAGAGGAATGTAGAGCTCTCCGCCGCCAAAAACAGCAGCAACGGCCGTGGACGGAATGTTTGCCTTGTCATTTCTGACTTCCAGATCGCTGACGCTGGCCAGGCGCTCCAAAAAGGGTTTGCCTTCCATGAACATACTGGCAACTGAGATGTCATCCGTTACTAAAATAATACTCGCTTTTCGGGAAGGTGCAACACCCATATTGACTCGAATGTTACGTATTGCACGTACAGCATCCATAATCAGAATCATTTGCTGTTCCTGTGCCGGATATTCATCAGATGTGTCCGCCATTGGCCAGTCCGAAACCATAATCGAAGCGGGCCTCCGGTCCATCACAAGGAAGCTGAATATTTCTTCCGTCAGGAACGGCATAAACGGATGGAGAAGCTGCATGGACTTTGCCAGCACGCTGTTAAGCACATATTGCGCCTCCAGACGAGTCGGCGATGCGCTGTCATAAAGACGCGCTTTCGCAATTTCAATGTACCAGTCGCAGTATTCCTCCCAGAGAAAACTGTAGATCTTCCCGATCGCCACGCCGAATTCAAATCGCTCAAGATTTGCCGTCACTTCCGAAATAACCGTATTCAGCCGCGACAAAATCCATTTGTCCTCAATCGTGAAGCGATTGCGGTCGACATCTGCAAAGGATAAATCATCTTCACAGTTCATAAGGACAAACCGCATCGCATTCCAGATCTTATTCGTAAAGTTGCGCCCGGCTTCGATCTTCTCTTCCTGAAAGCGCTGGTCATTGCCTGGAGCATTGCCCGTAACAAGAGCATACCGCAGAGCATCCGCTCCATACCGGTCGACCAGAACGAGCGGGTCGATACCGTTTCCCATGGATTTGCTCATTTTCTTTCCGAGAGCATCACGCATAATGCCGTGAATCAGCACGTACTCGAACGGGGGCTTCCCCATGCATGCAATTCCGGAGAAAATCATACGGGCTACCCAGAAGAAAATAATGTCGTATGCCGTTACCAGCACACTTGTCGGATACCAGTAATCCAATTCATCTGTCCTATCGGGCCAGCCCAGGGTCGAAAAGGGCCAGAGAGCGGATGAAAACCATGTGTCCAGTGTGTCTTCGTCCTGTTTGAGATCGTGTCCGCCGCATTTTGTACATGTATCGGGCGTAACAGCCGATACAATCATTTCTCCGCACGATGCACAGTAATAGGCCGGAATGCGATGCCCCCACCACAACTGACGGGATATGCACCAGTCCCGGATATTTTCCATCCAGTTGAAATACGTCTTATCAAAGCGTTCAGGAATGAATTTCGTCTCACCCTGCCGTACGGCCGCAATCGCAGGCTCAGCCAGCGGTTTCATTTTAACAAACCACTGCAGAGATACTCTTGGCTCAACGGTTGTTCGGCAGCGGTAGCACGTGCCTACATTATGGCGATGAGGCTCCGTCTTTATCAGAAGTCCCTGTTCCGTAAGATCCGTAATGATCTGTTTTCTTGCCGCATAGCGGTCCATGCCCTGATAGATGCCAGCGTTCTCATTCATATGCGCATCGTCCGTCATTACACAGACAACCGGCAGGTGATGCCGAAGGCCCACTTCAAAGTCATTGGGATCGTGTGCAGGAGTAATTTTCACAACTCCGGTTCCAAAATCCTTCTCAACATACGTGTCGGCAATAATGGGAATCTCTTTGCCCACCAATGGCAGTATGACCGTTTTGCCGATCAGATGCATATAACGCTCATCTTCCGGATGTACGGCGACCGCCGTATCTCCAAGAAGTGTCTCCGGACGTGTCGTGGCAAGTATCAATTCGCCGGATCCGTCCGCAAGCGGATACCGCAAATGCCAGAATGACCCTTCCTGTTCTTCGTAATCCACTTCCGCTTCGGAAATAGAGGTCAGACAGTGCGGACACCAGTTAATAATTCTTTCTCCGCGATAAATGAGATCCTGCTGATAATACCGGATAAAAACTTCCGTGACCGCATCCGAAAGACCATCATCCATGGTGAAACGCTCTCTGTCCCAATCGCAGGATGCACCCAGCCTTTTTTGCTGTTCGACAATACGGGTTCCGTACTGCGCGCGCCATTCCCAGGCTCTTTCCAGAAATTTGTCCCGGCCGATGTCGGTCTTTGTGATGCCGTCCTTCTTCATAGCTTCAACAAGCTTTGCTTCCGTTGCGATAGCTGCATGATCCGTTCCCGGCAGCCAGAGTGCGGAATACCCCTGCATACGTTTGAAACGCGTCAGAATATCCTGCAGTGTATTGTCAAGCGCATGTCCCATGTGGAGCTGTCCGGTAATATTCGGAGGCGGCATGACAATGCAGAAAGGTTTCTTGTCCGGGTCGGGGACGGCATGGAAATATCCCTTCTCCAGCCAGTCGGCATACATTCTTGCTTCTGCCTCCGCCGGCTCAAACGCCTTACTTATGTTGTCCAGTCTTGTCATTTCTTGATTTCCTCCAAGTTTCTGCTGCGATTTTGTAAACCGCAGGGATGTATTATTTCATTCCGTCTTTTTCACGGATCTCGATGCGCCGGATCTTCCCGCTGATTGTTTTCGGGAGCTCATCGACATATTCGATAATTCTCGGATATTTATAAGGAGCCGTAACCTGCTTCACATGATTCTGCAGTTCGCGTGTCAGTTCGTTGGAAGGCACGTATCCTTTGCAAAGGACAACGGTTGCTTTGACTGCAAAGCCGCGTTCCGGATCCGGAACACCGGTTACTGCGCACTCCATAACCGATTTGTGTTCCATGAGAGCGCTTTCGACTTCAAAGGGTCCGATGCGGTATCCGGAACTCTTAATAACATCATCCGTGCGTCCGACATACCAAAAGAAACCCATTTCGTCACGGTATGCCGTATCGCCGGTATGATAAAGTCCATCGTGCCATTGGCGTTCAGTCGCAGCGTCATCCCTGTAATATCCGCGGAAAAGTCCCAGGGGTTTGCCGCCGACACTCTCATCTGTTCGAATACAGATTTCACCGGTTACGCCGGACAGGGATTCCGTTCCGTCTTCATCGGCAATTATGATCGAATAGCCGGGAGCTTCCAGACCCATTGACCCGAGTCTTGGCTGTATCCAGGGGAAAATCGTCGAACACATAAGTGTAGACTCTGTCTGGCCAAAGCCTTCAAAGACTTTCAGACCAGTATTTGCAAGCCACTGGCTGTAGACCTCCGGATTCAGTGCTTCGCCGGCTGTCGTACAGTGCTTGAGTGAGGAAAGATCATATGGGGAAAAATCTTCCTTAATCATAAACCGGTACATCGTCGGAGGCGCACAAAAGGTCGTTACTTTAAACTGGGCAATTTTCTGCAGGATATCCGCAGCCTGGAACTTTTCGAAATCATAGGTGAAAATTGCCGTCTCGCCGAGCCACTGTCCGTACATTTTACCCCAGAGCGACTTCAGCCAGCCGGTATCCGATATTGTAAAATGCAGACCGCCGTCTTCTACGCGGTGCCAGAATACTCCCGTCATCAGATGCCCGAGCGGATAGGAATAATCGTGGAGAACCATCTTGGGATACCCGGTCGTACCGGAGGAGAACGACATCGTCATGATATCGGTAACGCGTGTGTCCGCATCCCCCGTAGGACGTGACCATGCGGTGCTCTGCTTTTCAAACTCCCCGTCGAAATCGATCCAGCCGGGGACTTTCTTACTGCGCGTCACGGCACGGATTTTCAGAGTCTCGTACTGGTCTAGTGCCTCATCGAGATGTTCGGTGCAATTTCCGTCTCCGGTCATAACCACCATCTTAATTCGACCTGCGTTCATGCGGTAAATATAGTCCTTGGCCGTAAGCAGATGCGTTGCCTGCACGGCAATCGCACCGATCTTGTGAAGACCCATCATACAGTACCAGAATTCATATCCGCGCTTCAGAACCAGCATGACCAGGTCACCTTTCCGGATGCCCTGCGCGGCAAAGAAGTTCGCTGCTTTATTGGATAGCTCTGCCATCTGCCCGAACGTGAAATCTCGTGAATCACCCTCATTGGAGACCCATAGCATACAGCGTTTCCCGGGTGAACGCTGTGCAAGAACATCGAGAACATCATAAGCAAAGTTGAATGTATCCGGATAGGTCACTTTATAATTCTTCTGCAAATCCACGAGGGTTGCATAATTATCCCTGTGTCTTCCAATAAATTGTTCGTAAATCGGCATATTAATCCTCCTTTTTCATGACAACAGCTAAAAATTTACAGGGCTTGCCCAAATCTGATTTCATAGCGTGAGGCACTCCGGAATCAAAGTAGACACTGTCGCCTTCCGATAACTCATAGGAAATTTCTCCTATATAGAAAGTCATCTGTCCATCAATAACGTAGTTGAATTCCTGGCCTTCATGGGCATGCAGGACCGGTATTGCGTCTTCTTTGGATTCAACTGTTACAAGAAAGGGCTCCGCCATTTTGTTGCGGAAAGTAAATGCCAAATGCTTGTAATCGTATGCCGATCGCCGACGGACGTTAAACCCGCCGCCTTTTTTGACCATACAGCATGTCGAAAGCTTGGGTGAATCGCCGCTCATCAGATCAAGAACGTCAACGCCGAGTACATTGGCAGCATTATAAAGAAACGAAAAAGAAAAATCCTTTTCACCCTTCTCATACGAAATATACTCTTCCAGCCCGACTTCGCACTTTTCAGACATTGTTTTTATGTCGATTTCTTCGATTTCACGAAGAGCTTTGATGCGCTCTCCCATTTCCTGCAGTTGTTTCGTCATAAAAATACCTCCTGCCGCATTTTCATAAATGATTGGAATGATACTAATAATAGGTATGCAGAGATTGACTGTCAACCGGACGAAATCATTCCGTCATTTTACTCACTTTTATAGTATAATTCAATATTAGAATTTATTATGTACATTTTCAAAACGAAAGGAATAGAGTATGGGCAACACGACAAATATTCCATCTGAAACAGATGTCTCCTTTATTCGCGATTTTGCACAGAGAGTTCGAACCAATGTTGAAAAAGTTATTGTCGGCAAGCAGGATGTCATTGATTTGCTGTTGACGGCCATGATCGCTCAGGGGCATGTGCTTCTGGAAGATGTTCCGGGAACCGGAAAGACAAAGCTGGCCCGCTGTATTGCCAAATCGATCGATGCCGATTTTAAGCGTGTGCAGTTCACTGCCGATCTGCTTCCCTCCGACTTGACAGGCATCCATTTTTATAACCAGAAACAAGGCGAGTTCATTTTCCGCGCCGGTCCGCTTTTTACGAATATTCTGCTGGCTGATGAAATCAATCGTGCAACGGCACGCACCCAGTCCAGTCTTCTCGAATGCATGGAGGAACGCCAGATCACGGTCGACGGTGAATCCATGCACCTGGAACGCCCTTTTCTGGTAATTGCCACGCAGAACCCGGTCGAGACACAGGGGACCTTCCCATTGCCCGAGGCACAGCTCGATCGTTTTCTTCTTCGTCTGGCCATGGGATATCCGGAGCATGAGGACGGGATAAAAATACTGACACGCTTCAAATCGGAAGATCCTTTTTTGCATATCGCCCCCGTGTGCACCCGGGATGATCTCATCCGTGCGCAGAATCTTTTTGAACATGTGTTTGTAAGTGATTCTGTCCTAACCTACATTCTCAACATCGTGGAAGCAACGCGCAAACACGAATCTGTGCTTCTGGGCGTCAGTCCGCGCGGATCGCTTGCAATGATGAAGGCAGCCCAGGTATATGCTGCAATCCACGGAAAAGACTATGTAACGCCTGATGACATCAAAGTCCTTCTGATTCCGGTTCTTGCGCACCGCATGATCCTTCGTACGGCAACATCCTTCTCGATGACCATGAGTTTTCATCAGGGTGCCGGAAGAGCGGCTGAAATATTGACGCAGATCGCTGATGCGGTATCCTGCCCGACGGAGAATTTCACTGAATAACAGACGGGGTAATCCATATGCCTGTTGTGATATTACTGAGTATCCTGCTGCTGCTGATCATTCTGCAGTCATTTATATATAAGCGGTTTGCTTTAAAACATCTGTCCGCAAATGTGTCTTTTTCGACCCCTGTTGCAACCTGCGGGGATATCATCACAATTACGGAAACCATTGTGAATAAGAAAGCACTTCCGCTCCCGTGGATTACGCTGAAATTTGAGGCATCCCGGGGACTGCAGTTTCTGGATATGACAAACACGTTCCTCACGGACAACTATTACCGGGCAGATCTTCTTTCACTGAGTGGCTGGCAGCAGCACAATAGAAATATTCGAGTCAGGTGCAGTCGCCGCGGTTACTTTTCATTTAAGCGACTGGGGGTATCTACAAAGGATCTCATGCTGCTGACAAGCATTGTTGCTGTTTTCCCGTGCGATTCTACGATAACAGTCGTTCCGCAGCAAATGGTCGCTCCGGAAATTGATATCCTGTTTCGTTTTTTCTGCGGCG
Source organism: Clostridia bacterium (assembly GCA_017881645.1). Lineage (GTDB taxonomy): Bacteria > Bacillota > Clostridia > Saccharofermentanales > Saccharofermentanaceae > Firm-13. Next base: position 1,378 of record JADGQQ010000025.1, on the reverse strand, counting down.
ATGCTGTGAACCGGAGGAGTCCGGTTCATGACCCTTTTTCGTTTGCGGGGATTCGTGAATATCAGCCGCATGACAATCTGAAATCCATCAACTGGAATGCGACGGCTAAGAAGAACGAATTGATGGTCAATACGATGAACCATACGTTCCAGCGGGAAATGACGATTCTTCTGAACCTTATGCCTTTTACGCAGATGCAGAATTACTCCCTTCTTGAAAAGGGGATCAGTCTGGCAGACACCTGGGCCGCAAGAGCTTTTCAGGAATCCATTCCGGTGCGTCTGATAAGCAACAGCAGGGATATCATTACGAATGGACCGATCGAAACAGAATACGGATGCAGTCTGGACCATTTCAGCCGGATCAGCATCGAGCTTGCCCGCATTGATCTAACGAAAAAGGCGACCGCATTTCTATCGGTTCTGGAAAAGACCTTTCGTGAGCAGCGTCAAAACACCACCTACGTTATCATTTCTGCAAACGCCGACCCCTCCCTGCAGAAATTCCTGATTGATAAATACAATGCCGGTCTGCCTGTTGTGTGGATTATTCCATACGACAGCGTAACCCGGATGCCTAGCGTAGATGCAGCCGTGCTTCCATTTACACGGACACTGGAGGTTGCCTATGATGCGTAACGGGAATTCCGGGACGCCCGTCCTTATGCCATCAAAAAATATTTTGGCGGAAGCTTTTATGAATGCTGTGTTTTTCCTGCTTTGCATTGCATGTACGGGCGTTTTTCTGATCTACAGTCCGGAAATGATCCAGCGATACGCTTTTTCTTTCCTGCTTCTTTTGCCGGCAGTATTCTTGTTCATTATCAGAAGGCTGCAGCTTCCGCTGGGTGTCACCGTGCTCCTTCATGGGCTTTCCGCTGTCTCTCCGCTGTTCTTGCTGGGAGTTACGCAATCGGAGGTTGTTATCGTCATGACCCTTGCCGCGGTTGCACTGATGCTGTATTCCATGATTCACAGTTTTGCGGACAACCGCAGTGTTCTTTCCTTACCGCTCGTTGCGGTGAGTGTACTGGTACATATATTCTTCCTCGCAGCATGTTCCGCTCGAGGTGTCGGATCGTTAAATCCGTTTATTCTGTCTTCTGCTCTTCTCATCCTCTGTCTCTTTTTCGCAGCCCGCCAGCTTATGCAGTTTCAAACCAGTTTCGAACATTTTCTTTTGTCGCCCTCACAGCCAGCCAAACAAATTTATGCGAATAATGTTCGGGTAATTCAATTTCTCTGCCTCGCAGCTGTCATTATTATTCCGGTTTCCGTGATGTTTCCCTATGGCTTCATCTTGCAGTTTCTCAAAAATATATCAAAATGGATTATCACTGGAATTCTTTTTATCCTGTCATTGGAAAAGGCGGCAAGCG
>JADGQQ010000024.1 GCA_017881645.1 Clostridia bacterium | reverse complement strand
TTGAGAGCCTTTTGGCTCTTTGTTTACTATTATTTTTCAACTCTTTTGAATTGAACTTAGGCTCGTCTTTTTTTCTGCTCTTCTATTCAATTTTCAAGGTCCGTTGCGCTGCTTTCGTGAAGCGCTTGATTATCTTAACATCTGACCTATGGCCTGTCAACACATTTCTTTGTCAATTCCGTATCTTTTTTGTGCCGTCAAAAACACTCAGTTTTGAACATATTTTGTTTATTATCTTATTAATATATAAGGACTTCTTTTTGATGCTCAGAACTATGAATAATCTTTGCCGGCGATTTCAAGTGACGGAGGATTTTGATTGCCTCAGGGATTGTAACACTGTTTGCAGAAAATCTGATGAAATTATTCCTCAAATGTACGAAATCATGAATAAATGTACCACGTTTATTGCTTCCGAAAAATATTTTCTGTATATCAGTTGCCATAAAGAAAAATTCGGATTAAAATACGCTATGCTAGTTTCTTGAACAGGTTGTCCTATACAAAGAGTTAAATAGGAATATTGGGCAGAATTCGGGCATCAGTATGTATATCATGCTATTCCGTTTATTGGATAGAACACTGACATGCTGGGAACAGACGTATGCCGCAAACGGGGACGTTGAGGCGGCAAATTTTTGAGAGTAGGTGGAAATATGGATAAAAAGAAGGGTTCAAAAGTAGCAATCATCGGCGCAGGTGCAGTCGGATCTTCAATCGCATTTTCAATGGCCATTCAGCAGCTGTGTACAGAACTTGTGCTCATCGATGTTAATCATGATAAAGCACAGGGCGAAGCACTCGATATCAGTCACGGACTTCCTTTTTTGGGTCAGATGGATCTTTATGCCGGAGATTATTCCGACGTGAAAGATTGCGACCTGATCATCCTGACAGCTGGAATTCCGCGCAAGCCCGGCGAAACACGCTTGGATCTTGCAAAGAAGAACGTCTTGCTTGGCAAACAGATTACTGCCAACGTAATGGAACACTATACGGGCGGCAACATTCTCGTTGTCTCGAATCCGTGCGACATTCTTACCTATATGGTGGGCAAATGGTCCGGACTTCCCAGCAATCGCGTTCTGGGTTCCGGAACCGTCCTTGACAGCGCACGTTTCCGCACGCTTCTCTCGCAGAAGCTTGACGTTGATGTCCGCAATGTACATGGATATATCATCGGAGAACATGGCGACACACAGTTGCCCGCATGGAGCGCTACAAATATCGCCGGTCTTTCAATTGATGATTATTCAAAAACAACCGGCATTTCCTTCACACAGGCTGATCGCGTTGAAATTGCTGAGAAGGTACGTTTTTCCGGTGCTGAAGTTATTAAACTCAAGGGCGCTACCTTTAATGGAATTGCCGTTTCAGTATCAACGATCGCGAAGTCCCTGCTGAAGGGTGAAAACACAATCCGCACAGTCGGAAGTCTTCTTACAGGTCAGTATGGAATCTCTGATATCGTAACCAATGTTCCCTGTATTATCGGAACAAACGGTGTTGAGCGCGTTCTTGAACTCGAACTGGATCCGCAGGAACTTCGTTTCCTCCAGTATTCTGCCGAGCAGGTCCGTTTGATTCTTGACGAGGTTAAGGATCTGTAAGATTCTTCCTTTGTTTTTACAGCTAAAAAGGAAGTCTCCCCGGAGACTTCCTTTTTTATTGTCTGTCTTATCATAACTGCTTACTTAATTTCCCGGGCACCGTCTTCGATCTCCGCAACATAAAATCCCGGATGTAGTCCGGTCTTCTGCGAGTATTCTTTTCCAACATTTTCGATAAATGCCGGAACATTTGCGTCTTTTACGATGGCTATGGAACATCCTCCGAATCCAGCTCCGGTCATTCGTGTTCCTATGACCCCGTCCTGACGAATGGATGCCTCAAACATGGCGTCCAGTTCGGGGCCGGTCACTTCGAAAAGATCCCGGAGGGATACATGCGATGCAGTGACAAGTTCACCAAACCCTTGTACATCTGATCTTCTCAGTTTCTCGCAGGCTTCGATCGTACGTGCGTTCTCATATATAACATGCCGAGCGCGCCGTCGTGCTGTCGGATCGATGATTAAACGCTTGTACTCTTCGAACTGATCCGGAGTCATTTCCGCCAAGAAACGAATGCCTGCAGCCTTCTTCACACATGAGAAAGCTTCTTCGCATTCGCTCCTTCGTTGATTATATGCACTCGTAATAAGAGACCTCGGTTTTTTTGTATTGCAGATCAGCAGGGTATAGCCATTTTCTTTCAGTCGCACGGGAACGTATTCATACTTCAAATCATGGCAGCGCAGGAGAATCGCGTGATCTTTCTTTCCCATGGCGGAAGCGAACTGATCCATGATTCCGCAATTCATTCCAACGTAATCGTTTTCAGCTGTCTGTGCAATCAGCGCCAATTCCACAGGGTCTATGGGGGTGCCGGTCCTGTCATTATGAAGTGCTGCGACCGCAAAGGCGGTAGCTACTTCAATAGCTGCCGATGAGGAAAGCCCGCTTCCATACGGAACTGTTTCGTCATAGAGCAAGTCCATGCCGGACAACGTGTATCCCCGTTTCTGCATTACATGCATGACGCCGAGCTGATAACTGCCCCACGGAATGCGTCCGTAACAGGACAAATCCGAAATATCCGCTTCCACAATCCCGGGAAGATCCGTTGCCGCAAGGCGTATTTTACCGTCCGTTCTCGGCCGTACCATGCAAAGAGATCGCAGACCGATTGCACACGGGAACACATACCCGCCCTGATGATCTGTATGTTCACCGATCAGGTTGATCCGCGCAGGCCCGATAAAAGCCCGCGCTTCGCCCGGTCCATACATCCCGGCAAATTTACGTCTGACTTGATCTATCTCCATGAAAAATCACCACTCGCACTAAATGCGCCGAATCCCGTTCCGTCTGTGTTTTCTCTTGCGGTTCACAGCCACATAGGTAATGACAAGAAACAGAACAATAATTACGAAAAGCCCCAGGGCAATACTGATCAGCGGATGTGACGTAACAAATCCGATAATTCCGGTTTTATCCGTACTTTTCGGATGATCCGAAGTTGAACCGGCTGCATCCGTTGCAGGGGATGTTGTTTCATCGGAAGACGTCGGTGTCGGTGTCTGCGTCAGAACAGGGGTTACCACCGAGGTCGGGACAGCAGCTAAAAATCCTTCAGCTACGTTTTCAGGTTTGTTATCCATTACATTACCGGTTACTCGAATGACCGGATCATTGGAAAAACATGCCTCGGCTCCGGCGTTTACAATGGTCGCCATGTCTGAGGTCAGATGATTGGCATCCTCATAGGGTATACCGCAAACGACCGTAATGAGCTCGTCACCATTTTTGTCAATCGTCAAGAGGGTCATTCCCGTTCCTGCGTTGATTGTCGTGCCCGTCTTTCCGCCGACAACCTCGGCGACTTTCGTATCCGCCCCCAGAATCCAGGGATCCGCCAGCAATTGGTTTGTGTTCTTTGCGATGCTCCAGGCGTCAAAATCATGCAGGTTCGTCGCTTTGAAAACGTGGGTTGGAGAAGATATGACCGTCCTGAATTCCGCATAACCAAGAGCACAGTCGAAGATCTTCGCCAGTTCACTTGCCGTTGTATAGTGATTGGCGTCGTGCAGACCGTTTGCATTCATAAAATGCGTATGTGTCAGCCCAAGTTCCGCGGCTTTTTGATTCATAACATTCGCAAAAAGATCCAACAGTGTCGGCTGACTTACGGCTGTCGTTTCTCCCGTCTGAGATCCGCCTGCAGTTGTCGTTGGCGGCAGCACGGGCGACAGCGTTGTCGGAGCATTTACCGGTCCGGTTACGGCTACGACTGCTTCAGCCAGTACATTGGCTGCATCATTCCCGGAAGGGAGCAGCAAACCGTACAGCAATTCACTAACAGATATTTCTTCCCCGACCTTCAATCCCATGAGTGTCGAGTTCGGAGTTGTTGCATCGATCGCTGTCTGGCTTACCGTTACTATTTGGTTTGTATCTAAATACTCAAGGGCGAGAATCGCCGTCATGATCTTCGTCATGCTCGCGGGATATATTTCTTTGTCGGGATCCTGTGACACGAGTATTTGCTTCGTATTTCGATCAAATACAACAAAAGAAGAGCACTGAACATCGGCCAAATCAGGAAGTTGGATCGGCTGCTGACCCACATCAGCAGAAAGAGGAATGCCAATAGAGAGTGAAAGAATCAATGCCATGACTGCAATTGCGAGAAAACGGCGCAAACGCACGGGTCTGAAAAAAGAAAAATGCTTATGGGGTGCTTTCATGATGGACTCCTTTAAAATGCATTGAAACACCGTGCCGCGGAAAGCTCACCGCGGCACGGCATCCGAATTCTCAGTCAGCCGACGGATCACTTCCGTCTTCTTCAACATAAATCTCCGCTGCCTCGCGCTCTGTCTCTTCAGGCGGATATTCGGCAGGGATAGATTCATCCGTATTCCCGGCTTCATCGGTATTCACCGGCGGCAGATCTTCTTCCGTCTCGTCTTCGTGTTCAACGACTGCAATATCCACGACTTTCCCTGCCTTTGTCCTCATCAGGGTAACACCCTGTGTGACACGGGAGAGAATCGGAATTTCTGCAGCGGCAAGTCGGATAACAATGCCGGAATCGTTAATAAGAATTACATCGTTGGAGTCATCAACCAGTGCGATCCGGACCAGAGGTCCGGTCTTCTCTGCGATGCGATACGTGATGAGCCCTTTGCCGCCGCGCGTCTGCGTGCGGTATTCTTCCATCTCCGTACGTTTCCCGAAGCCCTTCTCCGATACGACGAGCAAATTCTCTCCGAATACAATGGGCGCCATGCCTATGACTTCATCGTCATTCGTCAGAGTAATGCCGCGGACTCCCATGGTATTTCTCCCGGTATCGCGTACATCTTCTTCGCCGAAACGGATCGACATACCTTTGCGTGTCACCAGAACGATCTCCTGCTGTCCGTCTGTCAGGCGGACTCCGACAAGTTCGTCGTCATCACGCAGATTAATGGCAATGAGTCCGCTCTTATTGATTCTGGAATAATCCATCAGTTCCGTCTTCTTTACGATACCCTTGCGCGTCGACATCATCAGAAATCCGATATCTTCAAAGGTCCGGATCGGAATAACCGTCTGGATTTTCTCGCCGCCGTCCAACTGCAGAAGGTTGACAATCGCCGTGCCCTTGGCCTGGCGGCTGGCTTCAGGAACCTGATACCCCTTGAGCCGGAAAACACGTCCCCGGTTCGTGAAGCATAACAGCACCGCGTGTGTCGAGGTTGTGATAATGTTCTCCACAAAATCCTCTTCACGCGTAGCCAGTCCGGAAATGCCGCGCCCTCCTCTGTGCTGACTCTTATAGGTATCAATCGGCAAACGCTTGACGTAACCGAAATGTGTAAGTGTAATAACAACATCTTCTTCGCGGATCAGAGACTCATCATCGATGTCGTCATCTTCGCCTGCTTCGATCACCGTACGGCGGCCGTCGGCATAACGATTCTTGACAGCAATGATTTCGGACTTAATGACTTCATGAAGAAGCGCCGGATTGGCAAGCACATTGCGGAAATATTCGATCTTGGTTTCCAGATCCTTGCACTCTGCTTCGAGCTTCTCTCTCTCAAGGCCGGTCAGACGGCCCAGACGCATATCTACAATATGCTGTGCCTGTCTGTCGGAAAATTCAAAACGATCACTTAACCGCTGTTTGGCCTGATCTTCCGTTCTTGAAGACCGGATGATGGCAATAACTTCATCGATATGGTCGATCGCCTTGAGCAGGCCTTCAACGATATGTTTGCGCGCTTCAGCCTTTTCGAGGTCAAAGCGGGTACGGCGGCTGACGACATCTTCCTGGTATCGAATGTAATGAACGAGCGCGTCCATGAGGGTAATCGTCTTCGGCTCGAGTCTTCCCTGCTCATCAGGGACAAGTGCGAGCATATTGGCATTGAAAGCCTCCTGCAGTGAGGAGTGCTTGTAGAGCTGGTTTAGAACAACATTGGCATTGGCATCTTTCTTGAGCTCAATTACAATACGCACGGCTTCGTTACGGTCGGATTCATCTCTTACGTCTGAAATGCCGTCAATCTTCTTCTCTTTGACAAGGTCGGCAATGCGCTCAATAAGTCTGGCTTTGTTGACCATATAGGGCAGATCGTGAACGACGATGCGCTGACGGTTATTCTTCATCGCTTCGATATCCGTATGGGCACGCACGACGATGCGGCCGCGGCCGGTGCAATACGCATCACGAATGCCCCTCTGTCCGAGAATCGAACCGCCGGTCGGGAAGTCCGGTCCTTTGATTACGGTCATCAGCTGTTCAATATCCGCATCCGGATTATCAAGAAGCATGACGACACCGTCAATGACTTCTCCCATATTGTGAGGCGGGATACTCGTTGCCATACCGACGGCTATGCCGACCGATCCATTGACAAGAAGATTCGGGAATCTCGATGGAAGCGAAATCGGTTCCATCTCGTGTTCATCAAAGTTCGGGCGGAAGTCGACGGTATTCTTGTTAATGTCGCTCATCATCTCGAGAGCCACACGTGCCAGTCGGGCTTCCGTGTATCGGTATGCAGCCGGCGGATCGCCATCCATGGAACCGAAGTTACCGTGTCCGTCAACCAGAGTATGCCGCATCGAGAAATCCTGTGCAAGACGTACGAGAGCGTCATATACGGAAGCATCGCCATGCGGGTGGAAGCGTCCCAAAACGTCACCGACGGTCGTTGCGCATTTGCGGTAGGATTTATCGGGTGTGAACCCCTGTGTATACATGGAATACAGGATTCTTCTGTGAACGGGCTTGAGACCGTCACGGATATCCGGAAGAGCACGATCTGAAATGACGCTCATTGCATAATCAATGAAAGACTTCTTCATTTCCTGTTCGAGATCGACCGGAATAATTGCGTTCTGTGTTGAGCGAAAAACCGCATCAACCTGGGCTTCCTGCTGCTTGCGCAGATCCTTGACGTCATTGCTGACACGATCTAAAGGACCCGATGAATCAACCATTCTCTCTTCCTCCTATTGCTGGCAAGAAAAACATATAAAGATATTATACCAGACCTTTCACGCGCGTGCATGCGCGCGAATAATACTTATTTATTGATTCTCCTCAATCTTCGGCGTGATTTTACAGAAGGAAAAATCCTTCCGCCTTTTTCCTTCTGTAAAAAAAGAACAAACACGCATTCTTCTGCTATATTTAACTTGCATGTATGTATATAGGGGCCGGAAATGCTGTTCTTTCGAAAAGATGCAACAAAATCCGGGCTTCGAACGTCATATGTATAGAGAGGTTGGAAAAGATGCAAACAGGCAAACCCCTGGTTCCGGAACACCTGCAAGCTCAGCCCCCCTTGGATATTGATCAGCTGCTTACAATGTACGCTGACGATGTTCTGCGTGTTTGCAACGTTTATCTTGGAAAACGGTCATTAGCTGAGGACGCTTTTCAGGATGTGTTTGTAAAGGTATGCATGAAAGCCGATTCCTTCAGAGGCGAAACGCCTGTCCGGTTCTGGCTTCTCGCCATTGCCCGGAACGTCTGCCGCGATTATCTTCGATCCGCCTGGCTGTCCCGAGTCGTTTCCTACGAAGACTGGACAGAGAAAAGATCTGCAGGCGGCGCAGAATCCGGACGCAGAACACCGATACAGCCCGACCGGCAGGAAAATGCCATCGTAGACTCCATGCAGGAAGATTCGCCGCTTCTCATCGCTGTCCAGGCACTTCCCGCACGATACAAAGACGTCATCCTTCTTCGCTACTATTTTGATTTGAACAACGAAGAAATTGCCCGTCAGTTGAAAATAACGGAAAGCACGGTTCGCAGCCGGATTTTTCGTGCAAGAAAGAAACTTTTCCCTTTCATGAGAGGAGAGGAGATGCAAGATGTTTAGCGATCAATTCAAAAACGATTTGAACAAAATATCGGCGCAGCTGAATCTGCTGTCCCGCACCCGAACAAAAATAGCGGAGGCAAGAATCCGTGATGCACATACGCAGGCTGAACACGCTGCGAAAACCGCTCCGCGCGGATATAAAGCTATGCGGATCGCGGCAGCTGTTCTCTGCCCGGTTATAATTCTGTCGGGAATTATTTATATCTGGACGGCACAGCACGGCGCCGCCTCTCAACAAACCGCAGCTTTCGAAAAACTCAATACAGCGGCGGAAACTTCGACTGCAATGGACGCGCTCGTTTCAACCGCACCGGAAAACAGTTTTCGGGACAGCGGCATTCAAAGTTTTTCAAGCTATGACCCGATTATCCAGCTGATTCAAAAATCCCTTCAGAATACTGTGCAAAAAGATTTCATCAGCAACAGCGGCGAATTGGACGGAAAGGTCGGCACAACAATTCCCATGACGACAGATCAGGCTTCCAATGACATGGCAAATCCGAATTCGGCCCCTCCGGAAAACACAGGCAGCAACTACTCGCAGACCAATGTACAGGTTGCAGGAGTGGACGAAGCCGATGTCATAAAAAATGACGGATCCTATATTTTCTGTATGATCGGTCAGCATTTATATGTCGTGGATGTTCGAGATCCTCAGAACATGCAAATCGCTGCGGATCTGGTCTGCAGTGACAATGACTCAAATACCAGCTATTTGGATATGTTTTTCGACAGCGATACCCGGATTCTTACCGTGATCAGCAATGTTTATGCAGGGTATACCGATGTGTACGGGTCTGGAAAGCCTTTACTTTTCAGGGATGCTCTTGTCGACAGAAGCAGCGCAAATATCAATGCACCCGCTTGTTACGCCATGCCTTCACAGACATATACGAAGATTGAGACATACGATATGTCTGATCCTTTCTCGCCAAAACCGGTACGAACTTTTGCACAGGAAGGAAACTACGTATCTTCCCGCAGAATTGCAGACACCGTGTATCTCGTCACATCGCAGAGTTTGTGGTATGAGACCGGGGCGAGCGCAGATGACCTGCTGCCCGGTACGAGTTCCGACGAACAAAACTGGACTACCGTTCCCGCAAAGGACATTTATATCGTTAATCCGGATCAAGCGGATATGTACACCATCGTCTCCGCTGTTGACAGCAGAAATACGGACAATGCTCCGGTTACACAGGCGGTGATCGGCTCGGGAAGTATGGTGTATGCGAGTGCGGATACTCTGTATGTCGCAGGTGTCGTCTGGAATTCTGCAATTAATGAAACAACCGGCCCGGTCAGTTCCTCTGCATCCGGAGCGATTGTCACATCTGCAGACACGTACAGCACGAAGCTCCTGTCTTTCTCTATTGCAGACGGCAAGCTCGAAGCAAAGGCTGCCGGCACCATTGCGGGAACGATATTGAACTCATATTCCATGGATGAGTATCAGGGTTACCTTCGCGTCGCAACGACCACAGGCGGCTGGCCCGGTGAATCCTCAAACAACGTAATCGTTCTCAATAAGGATCTTAAGGAAGTATCCAGTCTTAGCGGACTTGCACCGGGGGAACAAATCTATTCCGCACGCTTTGCGGGTGACCGTATTTATCTTGTGACTTTCGTTCAGGTAGATCCTCTCTTCGTAATTGATGCATCGAATCCCACGGAACTGAAGGTCCTCGGCGAACTGAAAATCCCCGGTTTCAGCAACTATCTGCAGATTCTGGATGATAACAAAGTGCTGGCTATCGGAAATGCCACGCGTTCGGAAGGTGAAAATGTCATTCCTGCAGGGCTGAAAATTGCTGTTTTCGATGTAACGGATCCAAAAAATCCGATCGTGCAGTCCTCACTGGTGTATGGTGAATCCTATGGCTATTCGGAAGTGCAGAATAATCCGAAGGCGCTCCTTCTTGACCTGAGCCGCGGATTGATTGGGCTTCCTGTAACTTTTGACAAAAACGCAGGAAAGTATGGCTCTGATTTCGTGGAAGGATTCCTCCTGCTGAACATCGATAAGGAAGGCAATCTGTCACACAGGTATATATTCGATGATGTTTTATCGATGTACGGGGGCGGCCGGGGTGTTTATATCGGCGACGCATTGTTCCTTGTCGGAAACTCGGAAATATCTGCATACAGTATAACTTCGTATCAGTGTCTGGATACACTGGCCGTTGAGCTTCAGCCGATAACGACCTACCCTCCGCAAAAAACGTATCTTCCCGACTGATCTAGTGAACAAGGATCTCCAGTACTTTTGCCCATACGGGCAGTGTAATGACGGAAAACAGTGTCGTGACAAACACACACTGAGCGGCTCGTGTGGCATCGCTCTGTGCTTTTATGGCAAGCACGGTCGTCGTTGCAGCTGCGGGCAGTGCACAGTACAGAATGGATACTTTTGCAACAACAGGATCAATTGTTATGAATCTTGCTAAAAGCAGATACAATCCGAGAATAATCGTCGGTGCCGCAAGCAGGCGCAGGATGGCAATGAGGATAATCCTCTTCTCTTTCCAGAGTTTCGAAAGCGGTATCGCAGCCAGCGTAACACCGCACAGTACCATGCCCATCGGGGATGCGACCTTCGCCAGGGATGCAATTACATCGGATATCGGACCGGGAATCGGTATGCCGAAGAAATAGATCAGAAGGCCGACCGGAACCGCCACAACCGGCGGAGACAGCAGCGCGCGTATTGCGTCACGGGAAATCTGTTTCCTGTTAAGCATCGCGGGTCCGCCCTTGCCGATCGTAAATATCATCGGAACAATAACATAAAAGAGGACGCGGACCGGAATCGTATATACGGCAATATAGAAACTTCCCATTTTCCCGTATAAAGATTCCATGATCGGAAAAGCCATGTATGTGAAATTCGTAAACATCAGATTTACTAGCAGAATTCGTGCCATATCATCTTTTTTGCGGCCGATCCGGTTGACAGCAAGTCCAACTCCGAGCATGATTGCCATCGTTGCCAAACTGACGCCGATCAATACGCCTGAACTCAGAATCTGTGAAGGTTGATAGTCAATCTGCAATGCGTTGATGACAACACAGGGGAAAACAAAATTGAAAATGAATCCGGCCAGCGACGCGGAAAACTTCTCTTCGACAATTCTTTGTTTTCTGGCCCAAAACCCGATAAAAAGGAAGATTGCCATCTCAATAGCAAGGCTGAAAGCTGTCATAGAATCGGCTCCTTCTCCGGTTTTCCGGCTTGACGCGGATATTTTGCAGGGGTTGCCCGAACTTTGCGTATCACAATGATGGAACGGTTCATATCAGTGCCCGGCAGGGTAAAGTGATGCAGGGTCTCCAGTGTTCCGCCTAAAGTGACGATCGCTTTCTTCGAGGCCTCGGCCTCTTCCTCCACATTTCCCTTCATCGCCAGAAAAATGCCGCCGATTTTCACGAACGGCAGGCAGTATTCACACAGAATCGGCAAAGGTGCTACAGCACGCGCCGTCGCAACATCGTACTTCTCGCGGTACTGTTTGGATCGGCCTGCGTCTTCAGCGCGTGAATGCAGTGTAGATATCCCGGACAGTCCCAGGGCTTCGCAGACGGCATCCAGAAATCCCACACGCTTCCGGAGCGAGTCCAGAAGCGTAACTTCCAGATCGTGCATGACAACTTTCAGCGGAATGCCCGGAAAGCCGGCGCCCGTTCCGACGTCAATAAGCGAAAGTTTCTTTTTGCCTTTACGGACAGCTTCCTGTTCCAGGTGGGGAACCAGTGTCAGAGAATCAATAAAATGACGAATGGCAATGCCTTTGTCGTCCGTAATGTTTGTCAGATTCATCTTCTCGTTCCACTCCTTGAGAAGATTGGCATAGATCAGAAATGCACGGATGCTCTCCGCACTGAGAGGTACGGAAATTTCCTGCGCTCCGGCAGCAAGAAAAGGATCCAAAACCGCTGTTTCACGCGGTGACTCCTGTTCAGCAGATGCAGTCAGTGCGGATGCGGCCTGCAGAGTCCCGGGCCGAGCCGGTTCCATAGATTCCGCCGGTTTGACAGATTCCGCCGGTTTGCCGGATTCCGCCGGTTTGACGGATTCCGCCGGTTTGCCGGACGCAAGTTGGGAAGCCGCAGGAAATACAGGGACGGAGGTCTTTTTTTTCCGGTCGGGACTGATGCGTTTATTCTCCATCACAGGCTTCCCTCCCTTCTTCTTCTTGCTTCCAGATATACGAGCAGAACGGCAATATCCGATGGCGATACGCCGGAAATTCTTGAGGCCTGTCCGATCGAGACCGGACGATGCGCAGCGAGCTTCTGACGCGCTTCCAGACGAAGGCCGGTCACTTCGGGATAAGGCAGGTCCTGCGGCAGAGACCGGTGTTCGAGGGTCTTGAATTTGTTGATCCGGTCCTGTTCCAGACGCATGTAACCTTCGTACTTGATATTGACTTCAACCGCGAAAACAACACTCTCTTCGAGTGGTTTTCTGTCCGGATCCACGGATGCAAGATCCGCATAGTGCAGTTCGGGCCTCTTGAGCAGTTCCGCCAGTGAAATACCGGACGGAGGCGGCGTGCTCCCGAGAGATTCCATCAATGCCTTCATTTTATCAGAAGGCGGAAGATACGTCGCGCGCAGCCGCTTTTCCTCCGCGATGACCGCATTCTTTTTGCTGAGGAATAATGCATATCGCCCGTCCGATATAAGGCCAAGCTGATGGCCATATTCCGTCAGTCGTTCATCTGCATTGTCCTGACGGAGAAAAAGCCGGTATTCCGCTCTGGATGTCATCATGCGATAGGGTTCAGAGGTGCCCTTGGTTACCAGATCATCAATCAAAACGCCGATATAGGCTTCAGATCGATCAAGAATCAGCGGCGGCTTGCCCTGCACATATTTTGCGGCGTTGATGCCGGCCATCAGGCCCTGCGCGGCGGCCTCTTCATATCCGGATGAGCCGTTGATCTGCCCTGCTGTAAAAAGTCCGGAAATATGCCGCGATTCCAGTGAAGGAAACATCGAAGTCGGATCGATACAGTCGTATTCTATTGCGTATGCAGAGCGTTGGATATGCGCATGCTCCAAGCCGGGCATGGACTGCACGATCTGCACCTGCACTTCTTCCGGCATGCTGGTGCTCATTCCCTGCAGATACATTTCGCATGTATCAGACCCCATCGGTTCAACGAAAACCTGATGACGCTCCTTATCCTTGAATTTAACGAACTTATCTTCTATGGACGGGCAGTAACGCGGTCCGGTTCCTTCAATAACCCCGCTGTACAGCGGAGAACGGTCAAGATTGCCGTTGACTACTTCGCGAGTCCTCGGAGTTGTCCAAATCGTCCAGCAGGGCGTCTGGTTCTGCGGAGGACGGATCCCGGCCATTTCATGAGCAAAAGAAAACGGCGGAATATCCGTCTCCCCTTCCTGTTTTTCCATTTTTGAAAAATCCACATACCGGGCATTCAGGCGGACAGGTGTACCCGTCTTAAAGCGCTGCAGCGGAATGCCTGCAGCTGCGAGACTGCCGGAAAGCCCGTGTGACGGAAACAGACCGTCGGGGCCGCTTTCATAAACAACTTCACCCATAATGACGCGGGATTCCATATAGGTGCCGGAACATACGATGACGGATGAGGCCGAATATACGGCTCCTGTCCGGGTCATAGCCCCGCTGACCGTCATTTTTCCGTCGTCATTTTCACAAAGGATCTCCGTAATCTCACCCTGGCGGATAAAGAGGTTCGGCTCCTTTTCCAGAATTTCCTTCATCATACCGCTGTACTTTCTGCGGTCAATCTGCGCGCGCGGCGAAAAAACCGCCGGCCCTTTGGACCGGTTCAGCATCCGCATCTGAATCGCTGTCAGATCGGCGACGATGCCCATCTGTCCGCCCAGTGCGTCGATTTCGCGTACAAGCTGACCCTTCGCGGTGCCTCCGATGCTCGGATTGCACGGCATGTTTGCCAGCGAATCCAGATTCAGCGAGAAAAGAATCGTCGAAAGACCCTGCCGAGCGGCAGCGAGAGCCGCTTCACAGCCCGCATGGCCTGCGCCGACCACCAGCACGTCATAGTTTCCGGCTTCGTACGCAAATTCTCTTTTCAGCGCCTGTGAAATGGTTGTCATCGTTGCCCCTATTCCTGCTCCGTACGGATGTAACTTCTATTTGCCTATGCAGAATCTTGAAAAAATCATCTCAACAAGTTCTTCACTTACTATATCCCCGGTAATCTCTCCGAGTGCATCCATCGTGCTTCGAAGAAGTGCACAGGCCAGATCCGCAGACTGCCCCTGCTGCAGAATCAAGATGGTTTCCGTCAGTGTCTCCGATGCAAGCGCGATCTTTTCGAAATGCCGGCTGTTCGTCAGAAGAACCTGTGACATCTGTCCCTGTCCCTTTTCGTCATAAAGACGGCGAATTTCACTTCCGAGAAGTTCCATTCCTTCACCCGTCTCGGAAGAAAACACACCAAAGAATCGAACCCGGTCTGCAAATCCCCATTCCCTGATCCGGTCTCTGACATTCTCCGGAAAGGTTCCGGCGATATTCGTGTCCATCAAATCCGCTTTACTCACAAGAATGCCAATGTCTTTCTGATGGAAGGATCCGGAAAGTGCCGCGAATAATTCACTCCCGTCCCTCAGATCCTCACCGTCGGGGGAACAAAGCCACAGCAGCAGATCGGCTTCATTGACAGCCGCAAAAGCTCGTGACACGCCCAGCTTTTCGATCTCGTCATCCGTATCCCTGAGGCCGGCGGTATCCACAAGGCGCACCGGGATGCCCTCGATCGTACCGAACACTTCCAGCGTATCCCGTGTCGTTCCCGGCTGTGCCGTGACAATCGCACGGTCATAGCCGGCCAACCGGTTCAGAAGAGAGGATTTGCCGCTGTTCGGTACGCCGCACAGCACAACTGTCATTCCCTCACGGAGAATTCGTCCCTGTGAGAATGTATTCTTCAACCCGGTAAGAAGGCGGTCGGATGTTTTCAGCTTCTGTATGATAGCTTCTGTATTTCCGGGCGTATCTTCATGTTCCGGAAATTCCACCATCATCTCCAGAGAAGCAAAAACCTGATAAAGGGATTCGGAAATGCTGCGGACTTTCTGCTTCAATGCACCGGCCAGCTGTCGTTCCGCTGCAGCCAGAGCCAGTTCGGAATCTGCGGAAATAACATCCATCACGGCTTCCGCCTGTGACAAATCCATTTTGCCTGCTAAAAACGCCGTTCGTGTAAATTCGCCCGGCTCGGCAGTGCGCGCCCCGTTTTCCAGCAGAACGCGAAGAATCTCCTGACGAACAGCCGAGCCGCCGTGGCAGGAGATTTCAATGCTGTCCTCTCCCGTATAGGAGTGAGGTGCGATAAATCGGGTGCAAATTACTTCATCAATAACTTTGCCGTCTCCGGGATCTCTTATTGTACCGAACGCAGCAGTATAGCCGCGCATATCCATGACGGATGCGGCATTGTCCGCGCTCCGGCTGATGCTAAATACGCGATTCAGCACTGCAGCGGAGTCTGGCCCGGACATGCGGATTACTGCAAGTCCGCTTGCCCCCGGAGGTGTTGCGCAAGCACAGTATGGACGATCAGGAGACACGGTTTGTTACTCCTCTGATTCGTTTGCAGGGTCGTTGGCTGTTTCAATAACGGTTGTGTCGGAAAGGATGTCTGCATCCGTATCGTCGGAAGCAGTGTCTGCATGATCTTCAAAAGTCGAAGCAGACGTCTGTACCGGTCCGTTTCCGCGAGTGGGCGACACAACCACCCTGCGCTGCGGTTCTTCACCCTCGCTGTGCGTGGTTACGCCGGCAAAAGTCTGGAGTGTAGAATGTACGATGCGTCTCTCGGAAGGATTCATAGCTTCAAGCTCGACCGGACGACCGGAACGTGCTGCCCGTGATGCTGCTTTCTGCGCCATCGAGATCAGCATGATTTCACGGCGTTTCTTGTAACCGCCGATATCCAGAGAAACACGAATGTGCTCTTCACTGTGTTTGTTGGCAACGAGCGATGTAAGGTAGGAGATTGCATCCAGTGTCTCGCCGTGTCTGCCGATGGCTGCTCCGCAGTCCTGACCTGTAACACGAATGAAAATGGTTTCCCCTTCGCGATAGGAATCAAGCTTGCCGTGTATGCCGATACCGGATAGGATTTCGGCAACAAACGCTACCGCCTCATCTTCCGCTTCGCTGACTGCATCGCCCTCGAAGGTCTCGTCATCGCCGTAATAAACAGGTTCTTCCTCTTCTTCGGGAACGTTGGCGGTTACCTGAACGGTGGCCATTTTCTTTCCCATACCGAGAAAGCCGCCCGAAGTGCCCTCTTCCATAATTTCCACTACTGCTTCATCTTCCGAAACACCTAGTTCTTCAATCGCGAGAGAAATCGCCTCTTCAACCGTTTTGGCTGTTTTTGTTACTGTTTTCTCCATATGCTTGCCTCCTGTATTTGAAACGCCTGTCAGCGTTTTTTTCGCTTGTTCGATTGTTTCCCGTAATCGGAAGATTTCTGGATATTCCCTGAACTGCGCGGTGCCGGCAATGCGACATCCGGACCTTCGGCGACCTGCGCGGTCTTAGAAAATGCGTGTGCCTTCAATATTGCCATTTCAGCTTTCTTCTCATGGAGAGGCTTGGTGAACAGGAAATATATAATGACCTGCTGCAGGATTCCCATGATGTTGCCGACGATCCAGTAGAA
>JADGQQ010000152.1 GCA_017881645.1 Clostridia bacterium | reverse complement strand
GTCCGGTAAGGGAATCCTGCTTGGAAAGGCTATCCAATTGATCAAGATTTTCTTCAAGTTCCTGCGTTCGCTCTGTGATCCTGTGCTCCAGATCGGCATTGATGGTCTTTTCGAACGTCAGCATGCGTTCCGTCTGAATCGAAGTCTGGATATAATTGCTGACACCTTCATGAATAATAATAATTATGAGAGAAATAAGGAAATCAGTTATATTGAATCCCTCGGATAGAATGATCAGAAGCGGTGCGGGAAGCAACAGCAGACCTTTGTGAAAATATCCGACATTGGAATACGCCGGAATAGCATTGGATGCGGGCGATGCGCCTGCCGGTACCATCAGGACACCTGCGGCGACCCCGAACAATGCGGCAACATAGATGACGTCAATGAGAGAGTTGGGCTGGTATTTCCCGTGCATATAGAAATAGTAATACAGTAGATCATTGAAAGCAAAAACCATCATTGACCCTGCAAGTACCCACAGATGTGCAGAAATTTTCCCGCTGCGGATGGAGAAAAACCACACGGCGACGCCTGCAATAAATCCGATATCCAGTCCGACCGCCAGCGGAGATATCCAGCCGTCGGCGACGAGGAGACCCATATTGGCTATGTTTTTATCAAAAAACAATACCCAGAGAACAAAGAGGATCGATGCGGAAATGGCGACCGAATCGACAACCAGCTGGAGAGCATTCCATTTCCGGCACGTTCTTGCCGCATAAATGATGGTGCCGATCAACAGGCACACATTCGTGCCAAAATTGAGGATTGTGACGAGCATATCATTTTCAGGATCTTTTCCGAGAATGGCGACATCCACTGTCCAGAGCACATCCGCAAGGGTCCAGAAGAGAACTGCCATAGCAAAACAAAGCCAGAGCCATTGGCGGTATTTAGGAAGCTGCGGAGCAAAAGCAGCCTTACATACAATGGCGAAAGCAAAGGCTGTGCACGCAAGTGAAAGAATGTTGGCCAAAAATTCCGCATGCAGAAGTGACGCTGCGGCGTACGCTGCAAAAAGTATGCCGATGACGGCGAGAACACGGAAAAAGCCCTTGTATTTCATGAAAATCTCCTATTCATAGTCGCTGGCAGTTATCAGGTAACGAGGTTTCTTCCCCTGTTTTTGGATTCGTACAGCTTGGCATCAGCGTCCTGCACCATTTCCATCGCATCTACGATTTGGTCAGTATAGGAAGAAACACCTAAGCTCACGGTGATCGGGATGTCCTCGCTGTCGAGATGCATCGGGTTCTTTTCAATGATCACGCGAAGCCGTTCGGCCAGTTCTTTCGCTCCGGCTAAATCGGTATCGGGCAGAATGACGGCAAATTCATCTCCGCCGTAGCGGAACGTATAGTCTGAGGTTCGCGTGCGTGAAGTCAGAAGCTGCGCGATATGACGGATGGCGCTGTCTCCGGTCAGATGACCGTAGGCATCGTTGATCTTCTTGAAGAAGTCAACATCCAGCAGAATGAGGGAAAATGTCGCAGAAAGACCGCGGCTTCTGACGCGGGCATAGATTTTGGCGGTCTTGTGGAGCGTGTCGTAAAAATTGCGCCGATTATAAAGTCCGGACAATTCAT
Source organism: Clostridia bacterium (assembly GCA_017881645.1). Lineage (GTDB taxonomy): Bacteria > Bacillota > Clostridia > Saccharofermentanales > Saccharofermentanaceae > Firm-13. The sequence continues at coordinate 6,611 of JADGQQ010000152.1, read as the reverse complement.
CAATTACAGAGAGTTCCTTCAGCTTCGTATTTGCAAGCGCAAGCGCCTTGTTGACACGTTCGAGTTCCACTTCCGCATTCTTCAGAGCGGAAATATTCCGTGATGTTCCCCATGTTCCCACGACAGCGCCATTGTCATCGAAGAGAGGATATTTGGATGCCGAAAACCATACGACGTCCCCGTTCTCTTTCTCCCATTTTTCGATACGGCCGAGAATCGGAACGCCGGTTTTCATGATCGCTTTCTCATCATTCAGCGCATTGCGGACAAAAGCCTCCGGATAAAAATCCGCGTCGCTCTTCCCGATAAGGACGTTCGGATCCGTCAGTCCGAACTGCATAGCGTGAGCCTTGCTGTTCAGAATAAAGACCGAATGATTGTCTTTGAAATAGATGGTATCCTGAGAATTGTCCATGACGGTATGGATTAATTGGGCATCAGACAGACTCGGTGAAAAGTCGTGTTTTGAGCCGTGACCGACATGAGGAATATTGTGTTCGGACTCAGAAGATTTCGGGGTCATCTTTGCCTCCGCGCATCGCACAAATCCTTTTGAATATATTGCTATTATTATAGTACGAAGACCGCGTGAACGGTATACATATTTTGCCGGATTATGCCTCAAATGAAGCACTGTTTCCAGAATAACAGGACGTTTTTGCTTTCGATGAAAACATAAACTATAATCAATACATATATTCTTATCAAATAGTTTCAGTCTGTAAGGAGAATTCACAAAATGCAGATAAATAGAGAAATGAAAGTGGGCGTCGGTTTTGCCACGGGGCGAAAGAGCTTTCAAAAGATCCTGCGGACGTATGTTTATAACTGGCAGGAAAGCTCCCTGACAGACAAACAGAAAATTCGTTTGAATCTTTTTGTCGCGTATGATTTGAAGTATGCAGATACGCAGATAAAAGATTACATCAATATCAGCGAAGATGTTCGCGACCAGATCGATCAGACATATTTTATCGGCACATCCGCAATACAGAGAGAGATCGAATATCTGGCTGGCGCGCATGTAATAACCGAAAAGGAGGCGCAGATTGTTTTTGGCGGAGGCTATGCAGGCAAAAGGAATGCTGTTCTTTACATGGCTCTGAAAAACAAAATGGACTGCCTGCTTTTTCTTGATGATGACGAATACCCGATGGCTGTAACGAAAAATCAATCCACGGCTCTATGGGGAGGTCAGCAGGTTCTCTCGGTTCATCTGGAACATATAAAACATGCGGATATTACGAACGGGCATCACTGCGGATACATCTCTCCGATTCCACATATTCTTTTTAATGAGACGCTGACCGTGTCGGATTTCCGGTTATTCATTGAAGCCATCAGCAACGACATTGTCAGTTGGGATAAAATTTACGCGCTGATGCAAAATGGAGGCGTTACGTACGCGGACACGAAGATTCTCACGACGAATCAGGCGGAGGAAGTTGAAGAGAAAAACCACTCCAAATTCATTTCCGGAGCCAATCTTTGCATCAATCTTATGCAGCCGGACCGGGTGAGTCCGTTCTATAATCCTCCGGGCGCCAGGGGAGAAGACACATTCCTCAGCACGTGCTTAAGCGAACGCACCGTGCTCCGCGTTCCGTGCTACACATTTCACGACGGTTTTTCGACATATAATCACCTCATGGACGGAGTTCTTCCGATTTCACTGCGTCAGATTCGCGCAGACAATGATGCGAATATTACCCGTTTCTATAAGGCCTGCATTGGATGGATCCGATACAAACCGCTCTTGCTTTACATCACCGACCGGGAGCATTATGATGAGAAAATACAGCTGATGCGAGAGAATCTGGCAGTCACACTTCCCAAAATTTGCGAGTATTTCGGAAGCCCCGGATTTGCCGACATTGCGAAGGAACTTGAGAAGTATCACGGAAATGTAAAAAAGCACTACAGTCATTACCTGCAGTCGCAGCAAATCTGGCAGAAAATAATCAAATTTTTGTGATAAAATAATAGGTGCTCCAAAGTGTTTTCCGAAGACACGAAAAGGAACCCTACCGGATCAGGAAAAGGAGTACATGCATGGGACGGGGATACACATTGAAATGCCCGAAATGTGACTTTGCGGAGTCCTTTAAAATAGGAACCGGAGCGAATCAGGAACAGCTGATCGCTTATACCAGAGAGAATATTATCGACGGGCTGCTCGGAAGTGATGCGAGAGAATTCTTGTCAGCGCATCCCGGCTCCGACATAATCCGGGTGCAGACAATATACAGGTGCAACCGGTGCGGAGATGTCGAGGAGCGGTCCAGAATACAGGTCAAGGATAAGAGTTCAAGCTACACAATCCGCAATTTTTGCAGTCATTGCAAGGGGCGTATGGGGCCGGTGCCGGACGTGCAGAAACTGCACTGCCCGACATGTAAAGTACCTGTCGAGATCAAAGAAATTACTTCCTGGAATTGATGAAGGGTTCGAAGCCATCAGTAAACGAGATTTCTCCCCATGTTTTTGGCTTGATATAAATGCATGTCCGCGTCGTGAATCATTTTACGAATGTCCAAATGATCGCAGTAGCAGGACACACCCATACTGATCGTAAGTTCAATTTTGGCATCATGCAGATCCAGCGGGCTGTCCTGTACAATTTTGCGCAGATACTCCGCCTGGGCTTTTGCCGCCGCAAGCTCTGATTCCAGAAGGAGAATGGCATATTCATCTCCGCCGACCCGGAAAACCGTATCAGAGGATCGGCTGTGCTTTGCAAGTACCGCTGCAATATGACGGATGACTTCATCACCGAGCAAATGGCCGAGTGTATCGTTCACGGATTTGAATCGATCAATATCCAGCACGATCAGACAGAACGAAGTATCCTGTCCGATCTTTTTCATGCGGTCGTAGCGGCTGGCTGCCTTTTTCATTCTTTCGTAGAAACACCGGCGGTTGCAAAGACCGGATAATTCGTCCATCCGTGACAGCATCTCAAGCTTTTTGTTGGCATTGGCCAATGCATTCTCCGCCATCTTCAGCTCCGTAACATCACGCGATGTGCCCCATGTCCCGACAATTTTGCCATTCTCATCATATAACGGATATTTGGAGGCGGAAAACCAGATATAGTTGCCCGCCGGCTGCTTCCATCTCTCGATTTTCCCGATCTGCGGCTGACCGGTCCGCATGATTTCCTGTTCTTCCATCATCGTCTGCCGGGCGAAGGCTTCCGGAAAAAAATCCATATCGCTCTTTCCGATTAATTCGCGCGGATTCTTCACGCCGAATCCCTGTGCATGCGCCTTGCTGTTCAGGACAAACTTTGAATTATGGTCCTTGAAATAAATGGTGTCCTGTGAATTGTTCATAAACGTGTTAATCAGAAGCTGGTCTGACAAACGCACGCTGTTGGGATCGCCGGCATCTTTTGCCGCCGGTAAGGAACTGATGTCTCGTTTGGAATCGTATGCGGACATGTATACCATCCTCAATTCATATGATTCTATATCGTGTAAAACACACGGCCATGTGTAATTTTCTTTATTATATGCCTATTGATTCTAAAAGTATATTCGTGATATCGTTTGTTTTAATTACGGACATCTCCGGTGAAAAAAGTCTTTCACGCATGTGTATGCAGACAGAGACGCTGCCGCGGATTTATCGGCTTTGTTCAAAAAGCCATGTGCGCATATCTTCGTCGGCATAGGCCGGAACCCAGGAAAAATGTGCAGATGGATAGAAATAGGTGTCCGCATCGTAAAGTGTAAACCTGGGAGACGACCCTAGATTCTGCAAAAACGGAACAAGATCTTTTGCATGAGAGGATGGGATTGTAGGATCGGATTCGGCTTGAAATATCCAGACCGGGAGGTCCTTCAGTACGGACACTGCCGACTGATCCGCATCGCCGCACACGGGCACGATCGCAGCAAAGAGATCGGGGTGTTCAATCGCCATGGCCCATATGCCATATCCTCCCATTGAGGAACCGGTTCCATATACACGGTTGGTATCAATGCTGTATTCACTTATAACACTTTGGAGCATCTTATACGCGAGTTCCAGATCCGCCTGCGGTTTATACGGATCATCCAACCCGTACGAAGCAATGGATGTCCAGCCTGTCATCGTTGACTGCGGAGCCAATACAAAACAGGGATGGTCCTGCTGCTCCTGCGGTGAGGCCCAAATGGCTGCGCCCTGACTCGCAAGAATCTGAGAACTGTTATCCATACCGATTTCACCATAACCGTGGAGAAAAAGAACGATGGGATAGGATTTTCCGGCATCGTAATCAGTCGGAATGTACAGTCGGTACGACATGCTGAATCCGGTTTTTACATCTTCAAATGTCAGCGGCAGAAAAGAATCAAGCATAGGCTGGGGGTCTTTTCTTTCGACATCGATCTGATAAACGGAGGTATTTCCGCTGGTGTCCTGCACGGTTATGGAAAAGAAGTTCGAACCGGGCTGCAAATCTGATTCGATAGTATTTTCGCCGGTAATTTCTTCACCCGGGAAAGTAATCAGATCAGTCGAATCCTGAGCCGATGGAAGCATCTTGATGTGGGCAATGTCGCTGTCAACATGAATTGTATAGTCAAGAATATCTCCGGAAAACGCGGGTTCCAGCTGTCCGCCGCCGCCGGATGTAACCCATACATCCAGTCCTTTGAGCTGTGCGGCGGGTGCGCCCGGTTCCGTTTCTGCAGATCCGGACGGAACGGATGCCGCTGTAATGAGAGAAGAGGATTCCGTCATGGAGGACGGAACGGATACTTCAGACACACGGATGTTTTTCCTGCTTCCGCAGCCTGCAAAAGCGACACATAATATGAGGATAATACCGACGAAAAGAATATTGCGAAGACACATAAATTTCAAACCTCACATGTTTTGATGATATTATACACATTAAATTATAAATATGGCATTTTTAATCGTCATACGTTTTTTGTCGCGGGAAATCATGTCGGCCGGCGGTGCTTTTCGAAATTACTCCGCTGCATACGCCAATCGGTCGGTTATTTATGATATATTCAATTTGTCAGATATCCATTTTGCCTAAAGGCCATTGGCTGTCTTCAAATTATTCATACGGAGGAATGTACCATGGGTAAGGCGTTAATTATCGGATGCGGCGGAGTTGCATCCGTAACCATTCATAAGTGCTGCCAGAACAGTGATGTATTTGAGGAAATTTGCATTGCCAGCCGGACCCAAAGCAAATGCGACGCCCTGAAAGCGAAGCTGGACGGCGGAAAAACCAAAATCAGCACGGCGCACGTCGATGCAGATCATGTAGAGGAACTCATTGCACTGATCAACCGTTTTCAGCCGGACGTCGTAATCAATCTGGCTCTTCCGTATCAGGACCTGACGATTATGGACGCCTGTCTGGCGACAAAGACGAATTATGTCGATACAGCCAATTATGAGCCGATGGATACGGCAAAATTTGAATATAAATGGCAGTGGGATTACCAGGAGCGGTTTGAGAAAGCCGGCATTACGGCTCTTTTGGGCAGCGGATTCGATCCCGGTGTTACCGGTGTTTTCTCTGCGTATGCGCTGAAGCACTATTTTGACGAGATTCATTATCTGGACATTCTGGACGCGAATGCCGGCGACCACGGATATCCTTTTGCTACGAACTTCAATCCGGAAATCAATATCCGTGAAGTGACCGCCAACGGCAGTTACTGGGAGAACGGTGACTGGGTGGAGACCGAACCGATGGCCATAAAGCGTGTCTATGATTTTCCTGAAATCGGACAGAAGGATATGTACCTGCTGCATCATGAAGAACTCGAATCCCTGGCGCTCAATATCACCGGAATCAAGCGCATTCGATTTTTTATGACCTTCGGACAAAGCTATATCACGCATCTCAAATGTCTCGAGAACGTCGGCATGACTTCGATTGTGCCGATCGAATACGAAGGCAAAAAGATTGTCCCGCTGCAGTTCCTGAAAGCAGTCCTGCCGGACCCCGCATCTCTCGGACCGCGCACAGTCGGCAAGACGAATATCGGCTGCATCTGCCGCGGCATAAAGGACGGGAAACCGGTCACCTACTATGTATACAATGTCTGTGATCATCAGGAGTGTTACCGTGAGGTAGGCTCGCAGGCGATCTCCTATACGACCGGCGTGCCGGCGATGATCGGGGCGATGATGCTTCTGAACGGCACGTGGAACAAGCCCGGCGTGCATAATATCGAAGAATTCGATCCGGATCCTTTTATGGAGGCCCTCAACCAATGGGGTCTTCCGTGGCAGGAGAGCTTCGATCCCTTACTGGTGGATTAATGCATGGAAATCGATTTTGACCTGAACCAGATTCCGACACCGTACTATATTGTCGATGAGAAGCTTCTGATACAGAATCTGGAGCTGCTTCGCCGTGTCTCGCACCGGACCGGAGCACGCATCCTACTGGCGCAGAAGGCGTTTTCCATGTATGCGCTGTACCCGCTGATCGGACAGTATCTCGACGGGACAGCGGCAAGCGGTCTGTACGAGGCTCGTCTCGGTCACGAGGAAATGGGCAAAGAGACGCATGTGTTTTCACCGGCCTTTAAAGAAGACGAGTTCGATGATATTCTCGCGGTGAGCGGGCATATCATCTTCAATTCATT
>JADGQQ010000151.1 GCA_017881645.1 Clostridia bacterium | reverse complement strand
TCGATGCATATCGCATGGCTTGTGAGATGGAAAAGAAGAGCATCCGGCAGTATACGATTCTTTCGGGCAAAGCCGCTTCTGAAAAAGATAAGGTTGTATATCAGTATCTGCTTCATGAGGAGGAAAAGCATCTCGCGATTATGGACGAACTGGTTCTCAGGATAAGTCGTCCTGAAGAGTGGGTGGAGTCTGCCGAATTCGGGGAACGGGAAGAGTATTAAGCATCAAATACATGCCTTTAATTCTTCGAAGAATGATGTAAGGACGGAAGAGCAATCGGGGATGCAGTTCAGTTGATTCATCCGTAAATATTGCCAATTTCTATTTTCCCGGCACATGATCCTCCGGAAAACGGATAAAAAAAGTCCCGGACTCTTGCGAATCCGGGACTTTTTGGCAGGGGAGACAGGATTCGAACCTGCAACCAGCGGTTTTGGAGACCGCTGCTCTACCGTTGAGCCACTCCCCTATAACATGCAGACAGACACTGCTGTCACGCAAATGAAACATTCACAAGTTTAATGGACGGTTTGCATCGTGTCAAGGAGAATGTTATCATTTCTATTAAGAAAAACCTTACGGTCATCGATTTATCCATGTATATATAAGGAGGAATCCTGAAGTGGTATTTGCAGTAATCGGAACAGGCAATATGGGACAGGCACTGGTCTCCGGATTTTTAGCCAAGGGAGTTTTACAGCCCGCGGATATTCGTGTCTGTGATACGGATATGACGAAAGTGCAGGCGTTTGCAGAAAAGACAGGCTGCACGGCTTTTACTCAGGCGTCGGACGCGGTTAAGGGCGCAGATTATGTTCTTCTCTCGGTAAAGCCGCAGATCATTGACCAGACAATGCAGGATATTCTGCCGTCTCTTTCTCCGGATACAGTGATCATCTCCATTGCGGCCTCGGTCAAGCTGAATCGGCTGCGGTCCCATTTGTTTGAGAATTCCCCGATCGTTCGGGTCATGCCCAATACGCCGGCTCTTGTGGGCGCAGCAGTCAGCGCAGTTTGCTTCGATAATGTCAATGAGACACAGATTGCTTTTGTTCAGCAGCTCTTAGGCACATGCGGAATGGTTGTTCCCTGTGAAGAAAAACTGCTCGATGCAATCGGGTGTGTTTCAGGTACCGGTCCGGCCTACGTTATGCTCTTTATTGAATCTTTGGCGGATGCCGCTGTGAAATTGGGCATTCCCAGAGATATGGCACTTGAAATTGCAGCAATGACGGTATATGGATCCGGCAAACTTGCATGCGAGACCAAAACGCATCCGGCCATATTGAAGGATCAGGTATGTTCACCCGGCGGAACAACCATTGAAGGCGTTCTGGCACTGGAAAAACACGGACTGCGTGCAGCGGTTGAAGCGGCAGTTATGGCAGCGGACGACAAGACGCGCCGCCTGGCAGGAGGCTGACATCTGTGAGTGATGCCCCTGAAGTCGAAATATATACAGACGGAGCCTGCTCCGGTAATCCCGGTCCCGGCGGTTGGGCGGCAATTCTCGTTGCTTCCGGCCGCGAGAAAGAAGTGTCCGGCGGGGAAGAGTCTACGACAAATAACCGCATGGAGATGACTGCTGCGATTGAAGCTTTGAAGAAACTGAACAAACCATGTGCCGTTCGAGTATATAGCGACAGCGCCTATCTTGTGAATGCATTTCTGCAGGGCTGGCTGTCTTCGTGGAAAATGAACGGTTGGAAGAACAGTGCGAAACAACAGGTCAGCAACATGGATCTATGGTTGGAGCTTGACCGTCTTTCCATGATGCACACGATATCGTGGTTTAAGGTCAAAGGGCATTCCGATCATGTTTTCAACAACCGCTGTGATGCATTAGCTGTCGCAGAAGTAACCAAATTGAAGAATCGGGAAGGAAATACGGAGCATGAGTGAAGATATTTCGCAGAATCCATTTGATAAAAAGGATTCGTTTCCGCACATTATTTTTCCGTCGGAAGTAGGAAGAGCGGATGACCCGAGCGAGCAGACGATGAACAGGACACGCCTGTTTACTGGACGGATTTTTGCTGCTGAGGTAATGGATGTCCGGCTGCAGGATGGTTCTTTCAGCAAAAGAGAAATCATTCGGCACAACGGAGGCGCGACCATCGTTCCTCTGGATAAAGATATGAATGTATATATGGTTCGCCAGTTCCGCTCACCATTTCAGCAGGTTCTCGTCGAATTGCCCGCAGGAAAGCTTGAACCGGGTGAAGATCCCAGAGACTGCGCCATTCGTGAACTGCGTGAAGAGACCGGACTTGCAGCGGATCTTGTAGTCGATCTTGGATGTATTTTTACATCACCGGGATACTCAACCGAAGCATTATACCTTTATCTTGCGACCGGACTGCATCAGGGAGAGAGCAGTTTGGATGCGGGTGAATTCCTGAATGTTGAGAAAATCCCGTTAACGACTTTATTGGAACTGATCGATACCGGTCGGATCCGTGATGCGAAAACAGTCATTGCGCTTCTTAAAACAGCAAGGAGGTTGGGAATTTGATGGATACGGCTCCGGTCAATCACAGACGTGAAGTAACAGGTGTTGTGTTCCTCGCCTTCGCAATTATTTTGGGGGTGTCCTTCTATTTGCCGGAAGCGGCGACGGGTTTCCTCGGCGATATCCTGAGGCAAACCGGAAAAGGGCTTTTCGGCGTATGCGCCTATGCAATTCCATTGCTCTGCATGTATTCGGCTCTTGATTTTTTCTGGGAAAAACGTGTGAACGTCGCACCGAGGAGAGTGCAGTATGTACTGCTCCTATTGTTAGCAGCATCTGCCATCTTACCCGTTATCACTGTGAACATTTCAATTTTGAAGACGCTCAGTCTCGATGTGACGAAAAATCAGTCGTTAGCAAGCAAGGGCCTGGAATTTCTATGGAAATCCGGCATTCAGCCCTCACTTTTAAAAGGGAATACGGATCATTCTTCGATTATCTTGACCGGCGGTGTTTTGGGCGGTTCGATCGCACTTGCAATGCAGATTCTGGCGGCCCGTACCGGTGCGCTGATTCTGCTTTCGGCCTTTGCCCTCTCGCAGATTATTCTTATTTTCAATGTTTCGCTGTCCAGAACGGCTACGCGCACCGCTGAAGCAATTCGTTCAACCTCACAAAGAGCATCCGTTGCCATTCGTTCCGGCGCTGAGTCGTTGCGGACATATTCAAGACATAGCGGAATGCAGCCCAATAAGAGCGACGGCATGAAGGATCAGGACTACTTAT
>JADGQQ010000150.1 GCA_017881645.1 Clostridia bacterium | reverse complement strand
TCATTCATACGGATACCGAGATTACCATTTCTCCGATCGAGAATTTCGAAATCCGGAAAGTGACTCTCACAAATCACAGTGACCGCGATCAGTCCTTCGAACTGACAAGTTACATGGAGGTGATTGATGACTCCCATGTCGCTGAAGCCATGCATCCCGCGTTCAGCAAACTGTTTCTTGAGATGGAATTTGTTGCGGACCGCAATCTGCTGATTGCAAGCCGCCGCAGCAGATCAGAAGAAGATACTTTCGGACAGGTTATGCATATGGTCGTATCGGATGCCAAATTTGCCCGTACGGCAGAATTTGAAATCGACCGGAAAGCTTTTATCGGCAGAGGCGGAACACAGGTCAAACCGCTTGCACTGAAGACAAGGCTTCCGCTTTCCTGCCGATCCGGATTTTCCATCGACCCGATCATGAGCCTGCGGGTCATTGTTGCCGTGCCTGCGAATGAATCCGTATCTGTCAACTTTGTCACCGGTTATTGCCCGACAAGAACAGCTGTCCTGAAACTCAGTAACGATGTGAGAAAAGACCTGCGGAGCGACGACATTTTCCGGCTGGCCTTAACAAGCAGCCTTCTTGAAATGAAATACCTCAACATCCATTCGCTGCAAGTAAATGCTATACAATCGCTTGTCGGACCGCTTTATTATCCGACACCATCCTATCGTGATCAGAAAGAAATCATCAGCCGGAACATCCGCGGACAAAGCAGTCTTTGGAGATTCGGCATTTCCGGTGATTTTCCAATCATGCTTCTGCGCGTTAAGGAGATGCGTGACCTGCAGGTCGTCAAGGATGCACTGCTTGCTTACGAATATCTCTGCCAGCAGACGGTTCGCGTCGACCTTGTCATTTTGAACGAGGAAGATGAATGTTACGGACAGCCGCTTCTGCACGCTATCATGGATCTTACCGGAACATTGAAGGTGTTCAACCGTTCGCAGCAGAAGCCCAGCCTTTTTATTCTCCGGCGCTTCCTGCTGACCAACGAGGAATCGGATCTTCTTTCAACCGTTGCGCGCATTGTCATCCGACGGACAACGGGAATCTATGCGCCGAGTTATGAAAAGGCCGCCGCGAAAAGAGATCTCCCGCCGGATAATATTCTTCTTCCTGCGGGCGATACTTCACAGCAGTTTGCGGATACCGAGACCACGTTCCAGCCGCCTGTGTCCATGGAGTTCTTCAATGGTATCGGCGGATTTGCAGCCGACGGGCAGGAATATGAAATGTGGCTGGGAGCCGGCAGAAAAACCCCGGCTCCGTGGATTAACGTTATTGCCAATGCGTCTTTTGGATTCCATGTATCTGAAACAGGATCCGGATACACCTGGGCGGGAAACAGCCGTGAAAACAAGCTGACGCACTGGTCGAATGATCCAATACTGGATACAGCGTCTGAGGCCGTGTACATAAAAGACATGGCATCAGGTGCCATTACTTCACCCGCATCGCTTCACCCCGGAAGAGGACAGGGTTATCAGGTGCGGCACGGGTTCGGCTACTCGGTGTTTTCACATGCGGAACTCGGACTGGAGCAGTCAATGACTATGTTTGCCGCTTCGAAGGACCCGCTGAAAATCTGGCTGCTTACCATAAGGGACCACAGCGGTCATGACCGTTCGCTTTCGGTAACATTATTTGCGGAATGGGTATTGGGAGCCCTGAAGGAAGATACGGCGCCCTATATTGTTACGCAGTTCAACACCCGTACAGAGCTGCTGTCCGCTCGAAACGTATACACGGAACTGGATCGTCAGCGGCCTGCGTTCCTTTTTTCAAGCGAACCGGTTTCTTCCTATACCGGCGACAAACGCGGGTTTAAAGGCGAGGGAAGATCCGTGATTTTCCCGCTTGGACTTGCGTCGGATAAGCTGTCAGGAGAAATCGGAGCCTGCCTGGATCCGTGCGGCGCGATACAGATGAATCTTCATCTGGCTGCCGGTGAAAGCAGGACAATCGTGCTCGGGATGGGGCAGACAAGCCAACTGATAGAAGCGGAGGACCTGGCCGTAAAATTCAGGGATATTCAGACCGCACAAAACGAATTGGAAACCGTTCGTAAATATTGGGGTGACACACTTTCGCAAGTCCGTGTCAAGACACCGAATCGCGCATCCGATCTTCTGATGAACGGCTGGCTGCTCTATCAGATCATCAGCTGCCGCGTCAGAGCCAGGTCGGCTTTCTACCAGTGCGGAGGTGCGATCGGGTTCAGGGATCAATTGCAGGACGTACTCGCTCTGTTGGATATTGATTCAACATTTGCAGCAGAACAGATTCGTCTCTGCAGTGCACATCAATTCATAGAAGGCGATGTCCAGCATTGGTGGCAGGCGGACACAGGCGTCGGAGTCAGAACCCGCATTTCCGATGACCTGCTGTGGCTGCCCTATGCAGCTGCGGAATTTGTTGAGCATACGGGGAAAATGAATCTTTTATCGGAAAAAATGCCTTACCTGGAAGGTGACATTCTTGAACCCGGTCAATCTGAAAAAATGTTCCAGCCGCGCATTTCGGAGAAAACGGACACCATTTACCGGCATTGCCTGAGTGCGATCGATCGAGCCAGTCAATTCGGCACCAACGGACTGCCTTTGATGGGCGGAGGAGACTGGAATGACGGTATGAACCGGGTAGGCATCGGCGGCAAAGGAGAGAGTGTCTGGTTGGGTTGGTTCTACTATACGGTCATCCGGAAATTCCTGCCGGTCTGCCTGAAGATGAAAGATCAGGCTCGCTACAATCAATTGAGCGGACTTGCGGAGATGGTACGTTCGAATATAGAGAAGAATGCCTGGGACGGGCGATGGTATATGCGCGGATTTTTTGACAATGGAAATCCGCTGGGATCTCACATCAACGAAGAGTGCCAGATTGACTCGATCAGTCAGTCCTGGGCTGTTCTGTCTGAAGCCGCAGATCCCGTTCGCGCAAAGCAGGCATTGGAATCTGCAGAACACTATCTGGTCCATCATGACGAGGGCGTTATACAGCTTCTCACTCCGCCATTTAATACATCCGCGAATGATCCGGGCTACATTAAAGGATATTTCCCCGGCATCCGCGAAAACGGAGGTCAATATACGCATGCGGCCATTTGGCTTGCGATGGCAAATGCAAAAGCCGGAAAAGGCCGAGAGGCTTTCGAACTCGTCCATATGATGAATCCGATTTCATCCACATCCACTGTAAAAGATGTCGCACGATATGAAAAGGAACCGTATGTCATGAGCGCGGATGTTTATATGGGCAGTCCATACACAGGAAAAGCGGGTTGGAGCTGGTATACAGGTTCGGCCGGCTGGATGTACCAGTGCTGCCTGCACTCGCTGCTCGGCGTTTCCCGCAGGGGAGACCGGCTGTTTATTAATCCCGCCTTCCCGGCAATCTACCCTTCGTGGCAGATGGATTACCGCACTGGCAAAGCACTGTACCGGATTCGCTTTAAGAATGACTCCGGCCGCGGTACAGCCGTCAGTACAATAACCGTTGACGGCACTCTGCAAAAAGACAACAGTTTCCTTCTGCGTGACGATTCTGTGACACATTACGTCATCGTAACGCTGACGGCGGATATAGAGTAGAGGATTTTATTCTTCACCCTTGAGTTGCGCACGTCTTTTACGGTATTCAATAATCGGCGCATCACCCTGGATGAGATTCTCGCCCATTTTCAATTCGGTCCGGATCGGAAGCTGTGTCAGTACGACACGTCTGTCCTGATGAAGGATATATTTATTGCTGAAATTGCTGAAATAGTTGACCATCTGTTTAAGACCCGGAACGTTCATGAATTTCTGGTAGAAGCGCAGATAGATCCGGGTATGGCTGTCATCCACCGGAGCGAAAACGGCAACGATCCGTATCTTATCGCTGATGATGTTCTGCCACAGATTCGGCATCTGGAACTGCAGATGGAAAAGAAGCTCGTAATTCTCAATCTCACTTGCCTGCAAGGGACGGGTTACACCGTCATCCGTCACGTTATCGACGTAAAAGGTCATGCAATTGTCTTCCCACAGTACGACCGGTCCATTGACCAGCGTCTTATTTCCGCGGCCAATGGAATTTGTATGCACGAAAGGTAAATGAACGACATCCAATTGATTCTCGATTGCCCGTGTATAATGGACCGGCCAGGTCTCGGCAAAGCCGCCGTATGAAAAGCCCTGCCGCAGGTAAGGGAAGAAGGGAATCTCAGGCGCGTCATCGGTGAAGTCTCCGTTCCAGAGCCAGATGAAGTCGTACTGCTCGATAACTTTGAAAGCCTGTACATGATAGCGTTCCGGAACTGGCGCGGCACTGCCGTTGGCCGGAATCAGGACAACCTTACCGGAGGCATCATAGGCAAATCCGTGAAAAGGGCACCGCACAGTGTCATGCAGAACTTCACCCGCGCTCAGAGATGCTCCTCGATGGCAGCACTTGTCATAAATACAGTGCAGCCCTCTGTCTTCGCTTCTCCAGAGAACCAGCTTCATGCCCAGGCGCGTCACGCCGATCGGGTTATTTCCTTTGATTTCCTTCGCGTCAAGAATACCGTACCATTGATTCTTAATCATATGCGCACCTCGTAGAACCGCGTATCATTTAATATCTTTATAATACACGTTCATTAAGAGGATTTTAAGACCCGATTTTCGGGAACATGAGCATTCGCAATCAGGCGGCTTCAACGATTTTTATGTTATCAAGATAGTATGTGTTCGCCTTATCAAAATGAAATTGCCAGTGGCGTCCGCTTCTCATGGAGCCGCCTTTTCGGGTTTTGTGACGTTCTCATCATAATTTTCGAGCTGAAAGACGCGTACATAATCGACGAGCATCTTTGCATTGGCAAAATCGGTTGTTGCATCGGGGCTGCCGGGCCAGTCACCGCCGACGGCCAAATTGAGTATCACATAGAATGGCTGGTCAAATGGTGCAGGAAATGTGACCTCATCCATTCCTTCAACCTTCGTGAACCAATCGTTAACCGTGAAGTATAGTACGCCATCGACATAGAAACGCATCTCACTTGGTTCCCATTCGACAGCAAACACATGATAATCATCGGCAAATGATCCCTTGTCGAGTTTGTAAGTCGTGCTCTGCGATGTGTGCGGATCTCCGTAATGAATTGTGCTGTACATAGTTGATGTATCGTTGCCGAGCATCTCCATGATGTCAATCTCGCCGCACTTCGGCCATTGACCGTATAGACTTTCGTTGGTAGGCATCAGCCATATGGCAGGCCAGAGTCCCTGACCTTTCGGAAGCTTTGCACGAATCTCGAAGCGTCCGTATTTTGTGTCCTGTTTACCTTGTGTATTAAGTCTGGCGGATGTATAGCCGTCTGCAGTCTTCACCGCCTGAATTACAAGATTTCCATTCTCGACATAAGCGTTGTCAGTGGATTCGGTGTATGTCTACAGCTCATCATTGACCCATCCGGGCAGTTCTGTAAATCTTGTCCAAATCTTGTCATTAAGAGTGCTGCCGTCGAATTCGTCAGACCAGACAAGGTGGTATCCTTCAGGTACCGGTATATCTTTACCCGTTTCAGAAGGCTCTGTCGCGTCTTGGACCGTTGTGTCACTGACCGCGGCAGAGGACTCAGTCACATTTACGGCTGCGTCTGCGTTCTTGCAGCCGGCAAGAAACAGCAGCATTGAGAACATCAGAACTGCGGTAATCACTCTCGTCTTCATTAATAAACTCTCCCCCCAAACTCATAGAATCTGACCGTCCGGAAAATCCGGGATGTTATGTCGGCTCAAAAATCCATCTTCGTATGGCTCTACGTCATAATTCAAATTCATAATGGTACAAAAACAAGAAATGCCATATCATTTATATCACAATCGCACGGTTTCGGCGTGATATTTCAAGCTTTTTCTGCCGGAAGGGATTATCTGTGATCGGAATTGAAAAACAACTGATGCATACTGAGTTTCTTCAAAGGGAATATGCCGTCAAGCATGCGCCGCTTAAAAAGGAAATGGCATTCAACAACAGCATTGCATTAGGAGTATACTTATAGGTAAACATAGATGAATTTCCGGAATAATTTTTAAAAGGATGGTAATCGGTATGCGAAACAAGATAAAAGGGAAGAAGTTGGTTTTGCTTGTGTTCATCGGTGTTGTGATCATTTTGGCCGGATCCTATACCATTTACAGGATGAATACTCATCCAAACGCATCAAATCAATCGATGCCGGTTATTATGGCACATCGCGGCTATTTTGTTCAAGCGGTCGAAAACACGATAGGTTCTCTCGAGGCGGCCGTAGTTTTCAAGCCGGATTATGTTGAACTGGATGTTGTCGAGTCTGCGGATGGCGAGATGTTTGTTATTCATGACAATAATTTGAAGAGGCTGGCCGGCATAGATGAGGATATTCGCAAAATGACAGCGGATCAGGTCAAAGCCGTCGTTCTGAAAGAAAACGGATACGAAAGCCATATCTCAACATTAAGCGAGTTTGTCGACAGAGCGATTCAATTGAACCAGAATTTGAATGTTGAGATTAAAATATATGGCAATGAATCGTCCGACTACGTCAGCAATGTCGTCAAACTGCTTCAGGCCAAACAAGTGGATAAGAAGTATTTGATTCAGTCTCTTGACTGGAACACCGTGCAGGAAGTCAATAAAATTGAGCCCGAAATCGTTGCGGGCTATATTGCTACGAAGAAAGATTTTAACCTGAATGACCCCGGAATTGACTTCATTTCAATACCGGCATATGACGTTGCGAAAGATTTGATCGGCCATAAAGAACTTACCAGCAAGCCTATCTATGTATGGACAATTGATGCGGAAGAAAACATTGAAAAAGTGTTCTCACAAGGTGCTAGCGGCGTGATTACCAACCGCTGCAATGAAGCGATTCAATTCCGTGCCCAATTGGTAAAAACAGGGAAGATATCTTAAGGGATCAAATCTTTTCAGGGCTTGAAAAGCAAGTACATCTCTCATGCAAGCAAAAACGATTTGTTTACTGTCACGAGGAGCATCCCTTCTCCAACGGATTTTTTTCCAGATCACAGACCATATCATATAGGATTCGGCAATCGTCCATCGTACTTTCTCTGATCATAACGCCATCCTGCTGTGTGCCGCCGGCTGCGAACCCGTGGTGTTCAATCTTCTGCCCAAACAAAGCTGTTAACG
>JADGQQ010000149.1 GCA_017881645.1 Clostridia bacterium | reverse complement strand
ATATTTGAAGTCCAAATGAATGATATCGGCTCTGTCCTGCACCGCATGTTTGAAGTGTCGCTCACATCCTACATGGACGACAGCCGGAATGCGGCATCGGCCGGGGACAAAGAAATGGTCTACAACCGGTATCTCAGCCGGGATTTCCGTACTTGGGCGGGCGAGCTGTTTACAAAGGTTATGGCGGAAGAGCAAACACCGCTGTCTCAGGACCCTGCCTTTCTGGCGGCTGCGGGGAACCGCATTCTGGAAGTTGCCACGCATTCCCTTCGTGCAATTTTTCAGGACATATCACCGGCCGGATTTTCGCCGGACCGTATGGAGTGGAATATGGGTGAAGACGGTGCGCAGGCGGTGACCATGAAGCTGCCTTCCGGAAGAACCGTACGCTTTCACGGCATGATTGACCGGATTGATGTCAATCACGATGACCATTCATTCCGAATCATCGATTACAAGAGCGGAAACAAAACCGTCGACTATACGTCCTTGTATCACGGGCTTTCCGTGCAGCTTCCGGCGTATCTGCACGCATATTCGGTGGAACATCCGGATCTGCAGCCATTCGATGCGGGGTATTTCTATCTCACGGCACCGATGATTCCCGTTAAAGAGCTGACAGGAAAACCGGATCCGGCATTTATGGACAAAGCAATCCGGAAGACCTATAATCTCCGAAGCCTGAAACTGGATACTGAGGATCTGTCTCTTTCCGGCGCATATGCCATGCAAAAAATAGAAGATCACTGCAAAAATCTCTTCGCCGGCCATTTCCCTGTTGAACCCGCACTCCTCCCGAAAAACGGCGGGAAAGCTGCCTGCGAATACTGCTCCTGTAAACCGGTATGCGGAATTGATCCGGCCAGGCCTCCATACAAACGGCTGCCTCCGATACCGGCACTTACGGACGCCGACGGGAAGAAGGAAAATGACAGGGACGCATACCGCACATCTGTCAGAAATCGCCTTTCGGAAATCGGGGGTGCATCGATATGAAGTTCACAGTTCAGCAGCAAAAAGTGGTGGATGCCGATGTTGGAAACCTTCTGGTCAGCGCAGCTGCCGGCTCCGGTAAAACCAGCGTCATGACGGAACGAATCGCATCCCGGATTCTGTCCGGAAAGATGCACCTGCGAAATGTTCTTGTCATGACATTTACAAATGCAGCCGCGTCCAATATGCGCGACAAAATAGAGAAGAAGCTGACGGACGGACTGTCCGCGGAGACGGATTCCGCAAGAAGAAATTACATTGCAGAGCAGCTGGCCTTCCTCCCGACGGCGCATATTTCAACGATTCATGCCTTCTGTCTGGATGTTATCCAGAATTTTGGATATGACGCCCGAACCGATGACGGCGATGTCATCATCGAACCCGGGTTCTCAACTCTTGACGATATGCGCAGGAAACTGCTTCTGCAGGAATCCATAGAAGAGGTATTTTCAACATTATATGAGATGTCTCATGCCGCGAAGACCGGAAGCCGCCCGGATCCTGCTGAAAAGGTCCCGCACGAAAGAACCCGCAATTCGAGTGAAATCGCACCTTTTACGCTTCTTCCCGAGGAAATAACGCTCACCGGGTGGCTCGCGGATTTCGACCGTGCGATCGCGTCTCTTGGCAATGCCAGAAGCGACGTGCCCGTCAGGGAATGGGTCGCCGCACGGCACTCCTATCTGCGCAGTCTTCCTGCCTATGAAGAATGGACGACGGATAAGCTCCGGCAGATGAAAGACGCAACGACTTCATTCGGCACGACACATCACGCGCAAACACTTATGTCGGACTTCTTTACGGCCATCCAGCTGGCTGAGCCGAACCTTGCGCAGCTGATGCAAATCCTGCCGGATGTGCAGTTCGTGAAGGACAGGAAAGTGAACGAGCGATATCATGCATATTTCGGGGATGTATTTCATGTGCTGACCGGCATTTTCACAGAGGCGGCTGAGGGATTGCTTACGTGGAACCGGTGTGCTGCATACGCCGGCATGTTTCCGGAGGGGAAGGGCCCGTCCGTTAAGGCGGATGATCCGGACGATGTCCGGGGATCTTTCTTTGCACTGCTGCCAGCTGTTTACGAAGTCATCTTCTATCTGACCGGAAAAGGCGCAACCAAAGACATGATGTCGTCATTCCGGACTCCGGCACGTCATCTTTTCGCGAGAACGGAAGAAGCGCTCGAGGAAGATCTGCTCTTCATGCTTCCGGTTGCATCCCGGCTGTATGAAGTGCTCTGTCTTGTGGATGACCGTTATGCACGGAAAAAGAGAGCGGAAAATGCCGTTGATTTCCCGGACTACGAACATATTGCGCTGCAGCTGCTTTCACGCCCGGATGCACAGAAATATTATTCCGGCATTTTCAGTGAAATTTATATTGACGAGTATCAGGACAACAGCCGGATCGAAGAAGCAATCGTACATTGTTTCGCGAAAAACAACTGCTTCGTCGTGGGCGATGTCAAGCAGAGCATTTACCGGTTCCGGCATGCGAGACCGCAGCTTTTCATGAATCGCATGCGCGCCTATCAAAACAAAACGGACGGGGAACTTCTGGAACTTAACAGTAATTTCCGAAGCCGCCCCGGGATTCTTCACCTGGTCAATCATATTTTCTCGCAGATACTCTCCGTATCTTCCGGTGAGATCGACTATGATGCAGGACAGCAGCTCGTGGCGGAACGTGAGTCGGATACGGAAACTGCCGGACCGGCGGCAGAGATTCTTCTGGTCGATATTACCGGAGCCGCCGCAATCCTGTCCGCAGATGCAGGGGCATCCGGGGACGAGCCGATTCCGGCGGATGTCATGATCGAAACGGAAACGCCGGAATCAGGCGGTATGGAATCGGACATAACGGACGCGGAAACTCTCGAAGATCTGGGAAAGGCGGAGAAATCCGCACAGGCTGTCGTCACGAAAATCAGGGAACTGGTGACCGGAGGCGGAGTGGCCTGGGGCGATATAGCCATCCTTACCCGGACGAACAGCGAAGTCGCCTTGTTCCGTGACCAGATGATTTGTCACGGCATCCCTGCGGAAGGCATCGGAGAATCCGTATTCCTCTCAAGCCGTGAGCTGATGCTTATGGAAAGTCTGATGAAAATTCTGGATAATTTCAGGCAGGACATCCCGTTGGCGGCTGTCATGCGTGCCGCATTTCCGCAGGCCGGATTTACAGACAGTGAACTGCTCGCCATTAAACTTTTTCCGCAGAAGATGCAAGAGACTGTTTTGTTCTTTCACGAGGCGGTCCTCCTGATGCGGGATTCGGCACCGGATACTCTGCTCTCCCGGAAAGTGCAGTCGTTCTGCGACTGGATCGATTCGCTGCGGAGCCGCTCTATGTATCTTCGCGTTTCCGAACTGATCGAAACCATTTACGTGGAGACCGGTTTCCGCGAGCAGGTCAGTACCCTTCCGGACGGCGGAAAAAGGGTCATGGATCTTGAGACATTCCGGGACTGGGCCAACCGCTATGAGACCGGCCGAAACAGCGGACTCTATCGTTTTGTCAAATACATTGAAGATATTCGTGAGAAAGGCGAAAGCCCGGATGATTTTGATCCGAATGCCGACGAAAGAGATGTGGTCCATTGTCTCAGCATTCATAAAAGCAAAGGCCTTGAATTCAAATATGTCTTCGTCTGCGGTCTCGACCGGAGATTTCCCGCAGGACAAAGAGGATCGCGTACACTGCTGTCGGAAAGCTTCGGCATCGGTATCGATTACATACGTCCTGACGAGGGCTATTTTTACCCGACGCACAGCAAGCTCGCGATGGAAACGGACGAGATGCGGGCGGAACTTGCTGAAAATATGCGGCTTTTCTATGTAGCCATGACCCGCGCGGAGGAAAAACTGTTTCTGGTAGGATGTATTGCGCGCAAAAAAGACGGAAGTATTGGAAAGAGCGCGGAACTTCTTCGTCTGGCTCAGATGGAAACCGATGAGAAGCTTCCGGCCTGGCTTGTGCAGAAATCCAAATCCTTTCTGGATCTTTGCCTGCTCGGGCTTGCAAGGCATGCCGCAATAACATGGGACCGGCTGCTGTCTGACGCGCCGGATACGGACGACGGGCCAAACGCGGTCTCAGCCAATGCAGAACAGGAGGGTGCGGAATGGAAACTTTCCGTATGTACCGCAGAAGAAGCCTATCTGCGTGCGAATGTTCCGGTGACCCCCGGGGTGCCTGCACCGGCACCTTCCGTTTATCCGCAGAATTTCACCGGATGTTCCGATCTTTCACCGGAGGAAATCCATTTGTTTGCACTGCAGATACATGGTGAATACCCGTATCAGGACCGGACGCGGATTCCCGCCAAAATGTCCGTCAGCGAAATCAAGAGACGGGTCAATGATTATGGAAGGCCGGAAGAAGAGGATGAAGTCCTGCTGCCGCTGTTTGTACCCGAAGTCATTGGAAAACGCCCGGTAAATCTGGTCGTTCAGCCGATTGAACCCGCAAACCGACGTACAGGAAGCGCATTGTCCGCCGCCGAAAAAGGAACGCTTTTGCACAGTGTTTTTCAATATCTGGATTTTGCTTCCCTTCCGTCCGGAGCAGGTCCGGAGGATATTCGAACCGCTCTGGGAGCACTGGTAAGTCACAAAATGATCCGGCCGGAAATGGTATCGGATATTGAGCCTTACTTTTCTTCGGTTTCAAGATTTACATCGTCATCTTTGTGTGCCAGACTGATCGCCGCCGAAAAAGACAAAGGGCGCGGTCCTTTTCGTGAAATCCCGTTCTCTATTACGGTGCCGGTTGGAAAATCCGACATGTCACTTGTACAGGGAATGATTGACTGCTGGTTCATTGAAAATGGCTGCGCCGTTCTGATCGACTACAAATCCGATCGAATCGAAGGTTCGCACGGGCAAAAGGCGCAGGTCCTGCAGGAACGCTATGCGGTTCAGCTGGAATATTATGCAAAAGCTATTGAAGCCGCCAGCGGACTTTGCGTGACGGAAAGAATTATATGGCTGATTCCGGACGGACTTTCTTTTTCGCTCGAAGGTCCCGGAAAAAATCCGTAAGAATTTCGCTGCATTCCGTTTCCATGATTCCGCCCGTATATTCGACGTGATGATTATGATCCAGATCGAAAAGATGATTCTTTGAAATGACGGCGCCGGCCTTCGGGTCGGCGGCTCCGAAATATACATGGCGGATACGTGCCTGGATAATCGCGCCGGCACACATGTAGCAGGGTTCGAGCGTCACATACAGGTCGCAGTCTTCAAGCCGCCAGGAGGAGAGCTTCCTGCATGCTTTGCGGATGGCCATGAGTTCCGCATGCAAAGTGACATCCTGACGGGACTGGCGCAGATTATATCCGCGCGCTATAATAACTCCGTTATGCACGAGAACGCAGCCGATCGGCGACTCCTCAGCAAGCCGGGCCTTCTTTGCGAGAGCCAATGCGGCCCGCATATATTTGTTATGTGTTTCCTGTTCTTTCATATGTAAACTATATCATGAAATCGGATTCTTGCACGATCTTCATTTTTTGTTTGCGCTAACAGGGTTGAGCGTATATAATTAACCTGCCGAGTTGTGGAAACATACCGTTTTCGCGCTCGCATATTATACTAAGGGTGGTTCAAAGATGGCGTCAGCACAGGGTATTTGTAAGAACTGTGGATCCTTGATCATGTTAAACGATAGAGAAGAACTATGTGAGTGCCTTTTCTGCGACTGTGTTTTCCCGAGTGCCGAAGCAATCGAAATTGCTAAGAATCCAAGTGCATACACATTTCCGAATGTACCGCAGGTGAAGCGTGAAGGCGTCCGGAAATATAATGTGACTCCGATGTATCCGGATCCGGTTCCGGCTGCCGTTAAGCGTGCAGAAATCACACAGCCCATGAAGATCGAGAAGAATCCGTATGAAGTATCTCCGGACGATATCAAGTCGCCTAAGAAGACGTTATGGGCAATCATTGGTATTTCAATTGCTGCCGTGGTTATTGTAGTTGCAATTTTCCTTCCGCTGTACTTTGACCGGATGAATCACCGTGATGCGATGTCAGCTTCTATGGGTGGTCAAAATTCTCTGGTATTTACAGAGTTCAAAGTGGATACGACGAAGACCGACTCCTATTATGTGGGATTCAGCTTTCGCGGACAGAAAAACGACACGTTGCTTGTATCCACGGATGATGCAGTAACAAACGATGAAGTTCTGACCACATTCGAGAATTATGCTCTGCTGCGGGCCAAGGAATATAATATCAGTCCGAGCGACTTTTCTGCCTGCTATGGAGATATCAAGCTGACGGTATATGCCGCAAACGGCTGCTATACGCTTGATGTCAATAAGAAAGGAGATCTGACAGCCGGTCAGGTCAAACAGATTATTAATTGATTTTTCAAACGGGTATTGGCTGCCCTTGTTGACGGAGCCCTTAACGAAAGGGTTCTGTGGTTTTTTCAGCCGAGGCTATGAGGAGGAAATCTATGCCGAATGACTATCGTTCTATTCTACAGGAAATTGAAAGCGTTGCCCGCGGCAACAATAATCGCATAACATATAAAGACGTCATGTCTATCATCGAATCCAACGATGTCGAGCCGGAAATTGCGGAGAAGATATTTGACTCCCTCGAAGCAAAGAGCATCGAAATTCTGCCGGAAACCAATGTTGAGGAAGAGAATCTTTCCGAAGTTGACCTGAACGCCGGATTTGGCGAGGGTGTCGGATTGGATGATCCGGTCCGCATGTATTTGAAGGAAATCGGGAAAGTGCCTCTTCTGATTGCGGAACAGGAACAGGATCTGGCGCAGCGCATGCTGTTGGGCGATCAGGATGCAAAGGATATGCTGATTGAAGCGAATCTCCGTCTTGTCGTATCCATTGCCAAACGTTATCTTGGGCGCGGCATGCAGTTCCTTGATCTGATTCAGGAAGGCAACCTTGGCCTGATTAAGGCTGTAGATAAATTTGACTACTCAAAGGGATTCAAGTTCAGTACGTATGCAACCTGGTGGATTCGTCAGGCCATTACCCGCGCAATTGCGGATCAGGCCAGAACGATTCGTATCCCCGTGCATATGGTTGAGACCATTAACCGTCTTGTACGTGTCCAGCGTTCCTTGATTCAGGAACTGGGACGTGAGCCGGAAGTGGACGAAATCGCTAAAGAAATGGGCATGCCCGTGGAGAAAGTCAGAGAAATTCAGAAGATTTCCCAGGAGCCGGTATCTCTTGAGAAGCCGATCGGCGAAGAAGAAGACAGTCACTTAGGCGACTTCATTCCGGACGACGACGCACTTTCCCCTGCAGATCAGGTAGCCTATACACTTCTAAAAGAGCAGCTCCTTGAAGCAATGAGCGGACTTACACCCAGAGAAGAGAAGGTTCTGCGTCTGCGTTTCGGGTTAGATGACGGAAGACAGCGCACACTTGAAGAAGTCGGACGCGAGTTCAACGTTACACGTGAACGCATCCGCCAGATCGAGGCAAAAGCTCTTCGCAAGCTTCGTCATCCGAGCCGCAGCAAGAAGCTGAAAGATTATATCGATTAATTTCCCGCATGCGGGTATACGTTTTTATCACAGCACATTTGACCGGCGTGTCCGGCGGCGGCCCGGTTTGCGAAATTCTTTGGGGGAGTAGATGAAGAAGCTATCTTTCAAAAAAGGGATGCTGCCGATGGACGGTCTGGACTTTTCCGAAGGCCGCGCCTCATCGCAGGAGAGGGTTTTGGAACAATTCACGCCCAGAGAAGCCGTGATTCCGATGCTTCAGCATTTCGGCACCCCTGCAGCCCTAGCGGTTCAGGTGGATACCATGGTCTCGATTGGTCAGATGATCGGAAAACCGACCTCTCTTTTGAGCGCACCGGTTCATGCGAGTATTTCCGGAATCGTTACCGAAATATCAAAAATTTGTCTTCCCAGCGGGATTACCTGTGATGCCGTTCATATTCGAAACGATTTGAAGCGCCGCATGGATCATTCGGTGCAGAAACGTAATTCCCCCGAAAGTCTTGCCCCGAAAGAACTTCGACGGCTGCTCCTATATTCCGGAATTGTCGGCATGGGAGGGGAAGGATTCCCGACTTCGGCCAAATGCAACCGCGCCATTCAGGCCGAAGCCGATACACTTCTTGTAAATGGACTGCAGAGTGAGCCATATCTGCATTGCGATGTTCATCTCTTGAGAGAGCATGCCGACCGGGTGATACAAGGGGCTGCGGCTCTCAGCGGTGTTTGCCGGACCCGGAAAATCGTATTCTGCCTGCAGGATAACCGGCCGCAGGAAATTGATGTCATGAAGACCGCCGTGGAGCGATTCCGCGATTTATATGCGGATCGGGAATTGTCCGTTGCCGTTTTTAAATCGCGTTTTCCGCAGGGTTATGAAAAGCTTCTTATTCAGGCTATGTATCATGTTGAACTGAATACGGATCAGTATTCGGAAGATACCGTCGGAGCGGTGATTTTCAATGTGTCCACATGCGCGGCTTTCTGGGATATGGTTGAACGGAATCTTCCATGCACTTCACGCGTGATTACGATTGCCGGAGACCGTATGTCAGGTCACAATGTGCTGGTTCCGATCGGTACGCTGGTATCCGAGCTTCTGGAAAGAATACCCGGGGTCAGTACATGTAATCGCATCGTTTTGGGCGGCGCGCTTACCGGGGTTGCTATCAGGGATATGAACACGCCTGTTTTGAAGACAACCACGGGGATCACTCTCATAAAGAATGAACCGCCGCCGCCGACCGCGTGCCTGCATTGCGGAGAATGCGTTGACGCCTGCCCGGCTGGCCTTATTCCATATCTATGTAAAAGACTGATTGATACAAAGGATAAGATTGCTCTGTCATATGAAAACATCGATCAATGTATTTCCTGCGGAGCTTGTTCGTATGTGTGTCCGGCAGGAATCGATTTGTCAGTTCAAATCGCGCGTGCGGCACATAAAGTACGAAACGGAGGCATCCGGACATGATGAAGAAGTATCCGGCTCCTCATATCCGGGGAAAAATGAACGGGACTCTCATTCCTTTGTATTCGCTGATTGCACTTCTTCCGTGTGAGATCGCCGCCGTGTATTACTATGGCGTGCGTGCAATCATTATCCTTCTGCTAAGTATGACGATGTTTGCGCTGTCTGATTATCTATATGCCCGATATATCCGCAGAGATGAAGCTGATTGGGATACAAGTTCCCTGGTAAACGGTGCCATTCTTGCTCTGATCCTCCCGCCGACCGTATCTATCTGGATCCTTCTGGCCGGCGTGCTTTTTGGATCGGTGATTGTAAGGCAGTGGTTCGGTGGTTTGGGCTGCAGCCTCTTTCATCCGGCGCTTGCTGCCCGGGCCTTTTTGTCCATCGCCTTTCCTGCGCTCGTGTCGACGTATGCGGAACCTATCACATCCCGTTGGACCGCGATATCCTTATGGAACGGGCCGGTGGATACCATCAGTTCGGCGACTCCTTCATCGGGATCCGGAACAGCTCTGTTTGAACTGTTTTCCGGAAGATATTCCGGAGCTCTGGGTGAAACATGCGCGATTGCCATCGTAATGGGAGGTGTTTTCCTGATTACGAGCGGAATTCTTCGTCTTCACGCCCCGACGGCATATCTGCTTGTCATTACGATCGGATACATACTGTCTGCCGGTTCGGGTTCTTCCGTTCAGGGCGGTCTCAAAGCTCTGATTACCGGCGGCGTGCTTTTCGGTGCAGTTTTTGTCATGGGGGATACGGCAACAACACCGACATCACAGACCGGACGTGTTATTTTCGGCGCGGGAGCCGGATGCCTGACTCTTTTGATACAGCATTTCGGGAATGAAGCATATGCGGTTGGATTTGCGATTCTTGCCATGAATGCTGTAACGCCTATTTTGGATTTATATATCCGTCCGCGCGTTTTTTCAAAACCCGACTGGTATGCACGAAATGTGAAAAAAGTCACTGCACTACGGGAAAAGAAAGAGAGAAGAGTATGACGCGCGCTTTACTTCGGTTTTTACTTACACGTGCGATCGGGATCGCCGGAGTGACTCTCGTGGTTCTTCTTGTGATGAATTTTGTCACGAACCAACGGCTTGAAGAACAGAAGCAAGATTCTCTGCGCAGCACCCTCGGTATGGTTATGAGTGCCGACCGGTACGGGAAAATTGGCCTGTCATCCTCTCGGGAAAGTTATCCGGATATTCAAGATGCCTATGCAGCTTATGATAAACACAATGTTCTGATCGGCTACGTAATCGATGTAAAACAGATCTCTGCGCAGGGGGAATGGATCACGCGGATGAGCTTTTCGCAGGACGGAAAGACGCTGAATATCCTGAAGATTATCGGATCCGGCGGCACGGATCTGCAGTCCATTGATTTTTCCAGCCAATTCAGTGGGATTGCGGTTCCGGCGGCTCTGCTGTCTGACCTTCCTGATGAGACCGCCGTTAACGATATTTATCCTCCGATTGCAGGGCTTCAGGACGGAACATACATGGAAAAGCTCAGCAATGCTGACAGTTCCGGGTACAAAGATTTTGTGCAGATGGTCATTTCGGGCGGACGTATTGTTCAGGTGACCTGGGACGCCATCCAAAATGACGGAGGGAGCAACCGCGCAAAAGCGTCGGTGAACGGCGAATATGTGCTTCCGGACAACACGGTAATCTGGGCGGCTCAGGCATATGCTATGCAGAATAAGTTGATCGAAGTACAGGATCCAACGCAAATTGCCATTAAAGCGGATGGAACTACAGAAGTTGTGCCCGATGTAACCATGAATGTGAACGCTTTTCTCCGGTTGTCCAACAAATGCATTGAAGACTCGAAGAACGGACGGACTGCATCCATCGAGAGCCCCACCTTAACGCCCACTCCGAATGCAAATACACATGCGACGCCTACGGCCGTACCGTCGGACACGGCTTCCATCAGCCAACCCTCGCCGACGGCGTCACCCGTGACGTCCGGCGTCCGTCCGGACGATTCGATCACGCCTGTTCCGACACTTCCGACGGAAACAAACGGGGATTCCCATGGCAGTGAAGATGGAATTGTTCTCGATGACAAGAGTAATACACCGGCGGATAGTATCGACGGACTTCCGTTTTCCGAGATAAAGACAAAAGTCATTGGAATGCCGGACAATCAGCCGTCTTCCAGACTTGTTGTCAGTGCCGTCAATCAGGCATATCAGTTTCTGAAAAATTACCTGGAGGGGAGAGCGGAATAATGGAGAAGCATACCGGTATTTCCAGACAATCATTTCTGATTATGGAAACCTATTCATTTATTATGCTTTTCCGATCGACGGGACTTTTGATCGCAGCCGGAGCGGTTGTTAGTGTGCTTCTGCTGCAGGGTATATCTTTTCTTGTGCTTCCGCGGATCTTCAAAAGACTCCAGGGTGCGCAGCTGTCTTTCGCCGTAGTATTTTTTGCCGCCTTATGTGCGGCCGGAATTGCTTCTCTGACAGCTCTCATACCCGTAAATGGTCTCGTCAGTCATGCGTTTCCATTGCCCGGCACCATATATCTGCTTATTCTTGTTCCGTTGCTGACAGATCAGGCAAATAACAGTAAGGAATATCCGGCACGGCTGACTGTCCGGCTGGCCGGGATCTTCATAGGTATGTTTT
>JADGQQ010000148.1 GCA_017881645.1 Clostridia bacterium | reverse complement strand
AACGATTATTTTCTGAAACCAGAAATCGACTTGTTTAATAAATCAAATGAAAAATACCGCATAGTTGTGACTGATTATTCTGTTGATCTATCTTCGGTTGATCAGGAGCCAATAGACAAAATGAAACTGGATCTTCTTGCCGGAAACGCAGCAGATTTGTATTTCTATCGTGACGATGAACTTGACAGTCAATGTCAGGATAACTTTCTGGATCTCAATATCCTGGCAGGGAACGACAAAGATTTTCAGAAGACGGATTATTTTTGGAACATTATCGAACTTTGCAAAACGGACGGAGTATTGTCCAAAATTCCTTTCAAATACAAAATTATAGGATGGGTAGCACCACAGTCTCTTATTGGAGCAAGAACAGGCTGGACACTGGACGAATATAATGCAATTGCAGACGCGCTGCCAGAAGGCGTTTGTATGTTTAAATATGGAAATACTCTGCCGTCTCAGTATCTTTCCGTATATCTGTCACAACATATCAATGATTTTATTGACCCTTCTTCTGGAAAGATTAACTTAGAGACAGAGTATTTTTACGACATTCTTAAATATGCCGAAAACTCCGTCGTTGATGATGAATCACAGACAAATGCCACCACTTCAACTACTGAAGAATGGGCACTAACCACATTGTTTATCAGCTCGGGTGTCCGCGACTATGAAGAACTAATGAAAGGCGGATCAGCCGGACCGAATATGGGATTTAGCGAGCCGGTCTCATTTGTGGGAGACCCGGCAAAAACAGGCAGCGGAGCACAAGCTGTTTTTGAGCAAGTTCTATCTGTATCCCAAAATTCTACGGTTCCCGAAGGTGCTTGGGCGTTTATCAAATTCTTACTTTCCGAAGAGGCTCAGGTTGAGGCAACACAGAATGCAATCGACGATCCGGAAGGAATACCGGTTTTGAAGAGTGCCCTGTCAGCAGAAATTGAAACCGCATTGCACCCTGAAGATGTTGATAGATTTGCTCCCATTTCTCAAGAGTGTGCCGACGGATACCTTGCGCTAATTAACAGTATAAATTCTATATATATGCTGGATCACGACATATATAATATAGTTACAGAGGATGCTCCTCCCTATTATCTTGGACAGAAAAGCGCACAGGATACAGCCGATGTGCTGCAAAGTAGAATGCAAATAGTTCTTGACGAAAGAAAATAAATTATATTATTGACTCTTCGGTTCTGATATTGTTTGGTCATAACGTTCAATTTAACTTCTGCAATGTTTCGCCAACATCCGTGCTTGGGGGGTGTTGATTTTTATTCTTTTGGCAAGGGTTTTCACTATCATTCCTTGGCGCGAAGCGCCCATCCGGCAGAGGGATCTTTGTTTTGTGCGACATTCGAAGGACGGCAGTCCTGAGAGAGCATAAAACAAAGATCCCTCTGCCTTGACTCACCACCCTCCAAAGAGTACAATAATCTCTGCAAACGCGAATCATTCGCAACTGGAAGGGACATATTCGATGAAGAAATTTTCCGCTATTTTTTCCCTGTTTCTCATTTTATCTTTGCTTTCCGGATGTACCGGTCCGGGCTCGGGCATCCCGGATGACGGGAAACTTACGGTTATCACAAGTTTTTACGCGATGTATGATTTTGCCTGCAAAATCGGCGGCGATAAAGTTCATGTGGTGAACCTGACGCCGGCGGGGGTCGAGCCGCATGACTGGGAGCCCTCTCCGTCCGATATCGTTTCGTTGGAAAAGGCCGATGTTTTCATATATAACGGTGCCGGGATGGAATCATGGGTCGATTCCGTTCTGGCGTCCCTTGGCAATAAAAATCTCGCCGTCGTCAAGGCGTCTTCCGGTATTCCTCTGCTGAATTCGGACGGGGAAAAGTCGGACGGTACGTCGAACGACCCGCACGTGTGGCTGAATCCGCAGAATGCAAAGGCGGAAATGAAAGCAATTCTTGACGCGCTTGTTGAAAAAGATCCTGATAACGCAGCCTATTACGAAGATAACTATAGCCGGTACTCTCAGGACCTGGATACTCTCGACGGCGAATTCAGGGATGCTCTGGCTGTCGTTCCGTTCCGGAATATTGTCGTCGCGCACCAGGCCTTTTCGTATCTGTGCAGTGCGTACGATCTACATCAGGTCGCAATTGAGGGTCTGGCCGCAGATTCGGAACCGGATGCCGCCCGCATGGGCGATATCATTGACTTTGCCCGTTCGAACCATGTAAAAGTGATTTTTTTCGAAGAACTGGTAAGTCCGAAAGTAGCAAAAGTCATTGCGGAGGAGTCGGGCTGTACGACAGCTGTGCTGAATCCTCTTGAAGGCATGAGCGCGAAAGATCAGGCGGACGGCAAGGATTATTTTTCTGCGATGCGGGAGAATCTCGCGGAACTTGTGAAGGCTTTGTCCTGACACACTGCCTTCGGTGCTGCCGCGAGATGCGCCATTTTGAAAGGAGCGAATGCTATGTCCTTAGAATGTGCCATTGAAGTAAGAGATCTATCTTTTGGTTACAGTGACGTCCTGCTGCTGAACCGGGTTTCCTTCTGTGTCAACAGAGGCGATTTTGCTGCAATTATCGGCTCGAACGGCACCGGGAAAAGCACGATGATCAAGCTTTTACTGGGTCTTCTTCCGCCATCCAACGGAGAAATTTTCCTGCTGGGTGAAAAACTCACATCTTTTCGCCGATTCTCATCCATAGGATACGTTCCGCAGAACAGCGGTAATGAAGCGGGCAAATTTCCGGCGACGGCTGAGGAAATTGTCCTGTCGAGCCTGTATCCGCAGATTGGTTTCCTCAAAATTCCGGGGAAAAAGCATCGGGCGATGGTGCAGGATGCGCTCGAGCGCGTCGGAATGAAAGCCCACGCACGCACGCTGATGAGTGAGCTCTCCGGCGGGCAGCAGCAGCGCGTCATGCTCGCACGTGTTCTGGTTAACAATCCGGAAATCCTCCTGCTGGACGAGCCGACGGTCGGTATCGATGCAGGTGCCGTTACCACGCTTCTTGAGATTCTTCACAAGCTCAATATTGAAAAGAACGTTACGGTCCTGATGGTAACGCATGATATGGCGCAGGTCGCCCCGTACACCAACCGCGTGCTTTGCCTTTCCGACCGGAATTTCTCCGAAGACGCCATTCCCGAAGGGATTCTGGTGCATGCGCATGCCGATTCACACGAACACATGCACGAACATATCCATGAACACGTTCACTGCGCTGCATGCGATCATCCGCACGATCCGGACCAGTGCGCGGCTTGCAGCCACCTTCATGAAAGCGGGGATGCCTTATGATCAGTGAATTATTTCAGTACGATTTTATGCGCCGCGCGTTCCTCGTCGGCGTTCTTCTGGCGGTCATTATTCCGTGCATCGGCATGATCGTCGTTTTTAAGCGGCTGTCACTGATCGGTGACGCACTTTCGCACACATCTCTTGCCGGTGTAGCCATCGGCCTGATTCTCGGCATCAACCCGATTCTTGGCGCCATGGCCGCATGTCTCCTGGCGGCCTTCGGAATCGAAGCCATCCGGAAAAAAGTCCCGCGTTTTTCGGAACTGTCCATCGCCATCGTGCTTTCGGTGGGTGTCGGTCTGGCCGGTGTGCTTTCGGGCTTTGTAAAGAACGCCGTAAACTTCAACAGTTTTCTTTTCGGCAGCATCGTCGCGATCAGCAATTTCGAGACCGGCCTGGTCGTGGGCATATCGATTCTGGTATTTCTGGCATTTCTATTACTGTATAAGGAGCTTTTTTACATCGCCTTTGATGAACAGGCAGCGGCTCTTTCCGGCGTTCCGGTTCGGCTTGTGAACACGATTTTTACCATATTGACTGCGGTAACCGTATCGGTCGCTTCCCGAACGGTCGGCGCACTGATCGTATCATCACTCATGGTCGTTCCCGTCGCAACGGCGATGATTCTGGCCGGGAGCTACAAAAGAACGGCGATCGGTTCCGTGATCTGTGCAGTCATAGCCACGATCACCGGTCTGACCCTCTCCTTCTACTGGGGTCTTAAGCCCGGCGGAACAATCGTGCTCACAGGGGTCGTTCTGTTCCTGCTCGCGCTCCTGGTGCAGAAAATCCGGTCGCTTTATCGCGGGCGGAAAATGAAGGAGGCGGCCCATGAACCGTCATGACACCGTACAGTGGCCGGAAGGACTGAAGCATACAAAATCGCGCGATGCCGTCATGGCATTGCTCGAAAAGGAGACCCTGCCGCTGACCGCTCTTTCACTGTTCGAAAAGCTGCAGCAGCAGAATGCGTCGGTCTGGCTCTCCACGGTATACCGCGTTCTGGATTCTTTTGTCGAAAAGAACGCCGTGCAGAAATCAACGCCGACAGACAGCACGATGGCCGTCTATGCCCTGAACCGGCATACGCACATGCACTATGCCGTCTGCGTCGGGTGCCACTCGATGGTTCCGATCGAAAACTGCCCTTTTGAGCACATTCCTGCTCCGCTTACCGACGGAGATTTTCACATCGTCGGCCACAACCTGGAGCTTTACGGGTACTGCGGGAAGTGTTTTCGGAAGAGCGAGAAAAAGGAACCTGCCCCGGAGTCATAATTGTAATATGATTGACTTCTTAATCCGATCGGATTATTCTTGAGTTAGAGGAGATTAACTTTCCTTGCTGCTTATGTATTTGTGCTTATTGTGCCGCATGGCAATATGTATATGTCATTCAGGCACTGACTTAAGGAGGCCATAATTATGACAAATCCAATGTTAATTACTCAGGTTCACGGACGTGAAATTCTTGATTCCCGCGGAAATCCGACCGTCGAAGTCGAAGTGACTTTGATTGACGGCAGTTTCGGACGTGCGGCCGTTCCCTCCGGTGCCTCAACCGGCGCTTTTGAAGCCGTTGAACTTCGCGACAAAGATCCCGGACGCTATCTGGGTCAGGGTGTCCGAAAGGCCGTATCTTTTGTAAACGGCCCCATTATGAATCTGCTGGTCGGTATGGACGCTTACAATCAAAAGGCCATTGATGCTGCGATGATTGCAGGCGACGGAACGCCGAACAAAGGCAATTGGGGCGCCAATGCCATTCTGGGAGTTTCGATGGCCGTGGCCAAAGCTGCAGCGGATTCTCTCGGTCTTCCTCTGTACCGTTATGTCGGAGGTATCAACGCGCATACCCTTCCCGTTCCGATGATGAACATCCTGAACGGCGGAAAACATGCCGATTCCAGTCTCAACATCCAGGAATTTATGATCATTCCGACCGGTGCAGCATCTTTCTCCGAAGGACTCCAGATGAGCGCCACCGTTTTTCACACGCTGAAGAAACTGCTTAAGGCGGACGGATATAGTACTGCCGTAGGCGATGAAGGCGGATTTGCGCCCAAATTTGACAGTGATGAACAGGCGCTGGCCTACATTGTAAAAGCCGTCAATGCCGCCGGCTTCGTCCCCGGCAAAGACTTCTTTATTGCGATTGACGCAGCCGCTACTGAAATGTATGACGAAGCCGCAAAAGCCGGGCGTCCCGGAGATTATCTCTTCTGGAAAGCCGGAATCTTCAAGACGCCGGACGAAATGGTCGCCTACTGGGTAGATCTTGCAGACCGGTATCCGGTTCTTTCTCTGGAAGACGGGATGAGCGAAGAAGATTGGGACGGCTGGAAGAAATTGACCGTTGCTCTCGGCGACCGCCTGCAGCTTGTAGGTGATGACTTGTTTGTAACGAACACAGAGCGTATCCAGCGGGGGATTGATCAGGACATTTCGAACTCGGTTCTCATCAAGCTGAACCAGATCGGAACGCTGACCGAGACGCTCGAAGCCATTGAAATGGCCAGAAACAATCACTGGACAGCGATCGTATCGCACCGCTCCGGTGAGACTGAAGATGTAACTCTGGCGGATATTGCCGTGGCGACGAATGCAGGACAGATCAAGACCGGAGCCCCTTCGCGTACCGACCGTGTTGCCAAATACAACCAGCTTCTCCGTATTGAAGAGGAGCTCGGCACAGCCGCTGTATACCCTGGCCGCAGGGCTTTCCTGGTCTGAGGGATTTGAATTAATTAAAGATGCTTGTTTTTGTTTATCAATCATGCTATTATTACGGCAGGTCATGGAACGGTATTGATGGCGATTTGAAATTATACTTCTTCTTAACGATTAGGTAGATTTTTAAAAGTCCTAGTTTTAACCCCGTCACCTACCTAATCTTTTCAGAAGGAGGTACACAGTTATGGCTGACAAGACATTAAATTGTAAGGATTGTGGAGCAGAGTTTGTTTTCACTGAAGGTGAGCAGGCTTTCTACGCAGAAAAAGGCTTTACCAATGAGCCTGTCCGTTGCCCGGATTGCCGTCGTGCAAGAAAGCAACAGCGCAACAGCGACCGTGGATACGGTGACAACAACAGATGGTAATCATCTGAACGCTACTTTGGTAACCCAGAGCAAGTAAGTTGGATACTCCGGATTGAAAGATCCGGAGTATTTTTTTGTCCTTTCCGGGTTTATCATTGAGGCAAATCTGTGGTTCTCTTCTTTTTTTCATTTTTCCGCTTGCAAAAGAAAATAGTTCGGAGTATATTTGGTTAGCCAGCTATCTGTTAGCAGGCTATCTGTTTT
>JADGQQ010000023.1 GCA_017881645.1 Clostridia bacterium | reverse complement strand
TGGCCAACGGTTTGTCCGGTGCCGAAGAAATCCTGCCGGATACGCAGGAATGTGAAATCTTTTATGAAGCACTTACACAGATTTGCACCGACCTCTCCCGTATGATCGCACAGGACGGCGAAGGCGCGACAAAGCTGATTGAAGTTGAAGTTGCCGGAGCCGCCACAGCGAACGATGCATACCTTGTGGTGCTTGCCATATGCCGTTCTCCCCTGTGCAAAACAATGATTTTCGGTGAAGATGCGAACCTGGGAAGAATCCTGACTGCGGCCGGATATTCGGGTGCAGCTTTCGACCCGGAGAATGTGGATATCGCTCTTGGCGGGCTTCCCGTCTGTGCCGGCGGTATGGTTCTTCCGTTCGACGAAGCGGCTGCCAGGCAAATTTTGCACAAAAGTGAAGTTGTCATTACCATTACCCTCCATGAAGGCTCGTATAGTGACCGCATGTGGACCTGCGATTTCTCATACGATTATGTCAAAATAAACGGCAGCTACCGGAGTTAATTTTCGATTTTTAAAACATGAAAAAGACACCCATTTCTTTTGATGCAGCGGGTTAATCCGATCGCATGCGCAGAAAAGGGTGTCTCTTTTTATGATCGCAATTCTTATTTGATGTCTGCTGTTTCTTCTTTCATTGTGCGAGCAAACGTGAATTCTGTGCCGGTATAATCAATGGCAATGCTCTTCACATTTTTCAGCTGTCCCATCAGGTACATATCGGATAGCGGATCTTCAAGACGTCTCTGTATGGTTTTGCGCAAGGGTCTGGCGCCGTATTTCGCATCATATCCTTCGACAGCCAAACGATCCTTGGCGACCTCGGACACTTCGACATCTACATCTTTCTCACGAAGCTGATCTTTGAGTTCTTTGAGCATCAGGTCAACGATCTGTCGAATTTCTTCTCTGGAAAGCTCCTGGAATACGACGATCTCATCAATTCGGTTCAGGAATTCAGGGCGAAACATTTCTTTGAGGACAGACTGAACGCGGCTCTCCAAAGCAATGTATCCTTCTGCACCGAACCCGAAGCCATTGGACTTGAGTGTTGTTCCGGCATTGGAGGTCATCACAAGAATCGTGTTTTCAAAATTGACAAGTCTGCCATGGCTGTCCGTCAGTCTGCCGTCATCGAGAATCTGCAGCAGCAGATTGAATACGTCCGGATGCGCCTTTTCAATTTCATCGAAAAGAACCACCGAATACGGCTTCCTGCGAACCCGCTCCGTGAGCTGTCCGCCATCGTCGTATCCGACATAGCCCGGCGGAGAACCGATCAGTTTACTGATGGTGTGTGCTTCCATAAATTCAGACATATCCATACGAATCAACGCATCTTCCGTAGCAAACATGGCCTCTGCGATCGCTTTTACAAGTTCTGTCTTACCCACGCCGGTGGGTCCGACAAATATAAAGGATGCGGGCTTATGTTTCTTTCCGAAGCCGGAACGGTTTCTGCGAATCGCGCGGGCCAATGCGTTGACCGCCTTCTCCTGTCCGACGACACGCTGGTGCAGCCGGTCTTCAAGCTTCATAAGCTTATCTGATTCAGATTCGGTGATGCGCTGCACAGGAATTCCGGTCCACATTTCAATAATGCGTGCAATGTCTTCCTGTGAAATGATCGTAGGAATCAGCTCACTTTCCAGCGATTTGATTTCCTCCTGCAAACGGAGAACATGCGCCTTTGTCTCGGCCTGGATTTCGTACAGCTTCTCATCTTCAATTGCCTGAGGCGCCGAAGATTCAATTTTAACTTCAATTTCGGAAAGCTGAGTATCCAGTAATTCCTTTTCTTCGAGCATCTTCTTGTATTTTACAAGACGAACCTCTTCCAGATTTGCCCTGGAACCGGCTTCATCCAAAAGATCGATTGCTTTATCAGGCAGAAAACGGTCCATAATGTAACGCGAAGAAGAACGGACAGCATACTCAATCACTTCATCCGAGTAGGACACGTGATGATGCAGTTCGTAGTAGTCACGAATGCCTTTGAGGATCTCAATGCTATCTTCAATAGACGGCTCCTCAACGATAACTTTCTGAAACCTGCGTTCCAATGCGGAATCCTTTTCAATGAAACGGCGATATTCATCAAGCGTTGTTGAACCGATAACTCGAATTTCACCCTTCGCAAGAGCGGGCTTCAAAATATTGGCGGCATTCATTGCACCTTCTGCATCTCCGGCCCCCATGATGTTATGCAGTTCGTCAATGACGAGAATGACGTTCTCACTTCTTCTTGCATCATCGACTACGCCCTTCATGCGGCTTTCGAACTGACCTCGGAACTGTGTTCCGGCAACCATTGCCGTCATATCAAGCAGATATACCGACATGTCCAGAAGCTTTGCCGGTACTTCTCCGTTGGCAATGCGAACGGCAAGACCTTCGGCTATGGCTGTTTTGCCCACACCGGGAGCGCCAAGGAGAACCGGGTTATTTTTGGCGCGGCGGTTCAATATCTGAACGACTCTCTCGAGTTCTTTATCACGGCCTATGATTCTGTCGATTTTCCCAAGATGTGCTTTCTGCGTCAGATTCGTTCCGAACTGATCCAGAAATTTATGCTTTGTATCTTTCTTTGTTCCGGTATTTTTTTTCTGATCGGGACGCGTGCTGTTCGTACGGCGCTCCTCATCAGGAGATGGGGATCTGCCGGCTCCGCCTTCCTGAAGAAACAGTTCTCCCAGTTCCTCAGGTTCGTCAGAGGCTCCGTCGGATGCATCCGATTGTCCCCCCATCTGAAGAAATCCCAGATTGGATAATGGCTGAAAAGATTCGGGATCGTCTTCGGAGGAATCTGAATCAGACTCATTTTCTGTCCCATCGCCAAGTAAATCACCGGATCCCAGCAAAAGCTTGAAAATATCCTCAGGCTGACTTCCGTCCACCCCCATCATCAGTCCATTCAGGCGCTCAGAAACCTTTTCAATGTTTGTATCATTGATTCCAGCTTTTGCAAACATTTCGTCAATGCCGCCGATTCCTGTCTGATATGCACATTTGAGGCAGAGGCCTTCATTCACTCGTTTACCGTTATCAAATCTTGTGGTAAATACCACGGCTACATTCTTTTTACAAATGACACATTTTGTCATGTTTTCTATCCTTTATTGCCTCCAAGGGCATTCTTTCTTCGTGGTTTGACGGAAGTCGAAATCTCGAGCGCTTCCTTTTCAACCTTGCGAGCTTGCTGTCTGCGATGATGTTCTTCTTCCATGGGATGCGATACCGCTCTCTCCAAAAGAGGCTTCAAATATTGTCCGGTATATGACTGCGGGACCTCACATATTTCTTCCGGTGTCCCCTGTGCGATAATGTATCCGCCGCCATCTCCGCCTTCCGGGCCAAGATCAATGATGAAATCTGCCGTCTTTATCACATCCAGATTGTGTTCAATGACCAGAACAGTATTACCATTTTCTGTCAGCCGCTGTAAAATGTCAACCAACTTATGCACATCGGCGATATGCAGACCTGTTGTCGGCTCATCCAGAATGTAAAAAGTATGCCCTGTGCTTCGCTTCGAAAGTTCAGTTGCCAGCTTCACTCTCTGCGCTTCTCCGCCGGACAGCTGTGTTGACGGCTGCCCCATACGAATATATCCCATACCTACATCTACAATCGTTTCCAGCTTTCGGCGGATGCGGGGAATGCTTTCGAAGAACGGAAGAGCCTCCTCAACCGTCATATCCAGAACATCCGCAATACTCTTTCCTTTATATTTTACCTCAAGTGTCTCCCTGTTGTATCGATGTCCTTTGCAAACATCACATGTGACATATACATCCGGAAGGAAATGCATTTCAATTTTGTTGACTCCGTCACCGTTGCAGGATTCACATCTTCCGCCGCGTACATTAAAGCTGAATCTTCCGTTCTTATATCCTCTGGATCTGGCATCCAGAGTGTTCGCAAAAAGTTCCCGGATCAGATCAAAACAGCCCGTATAGGTAGCCGGGTTGGAACGCGGGGTGCGCCCGATCGGCGACTGATCGATGGCGATCACTTTATCGAGATATTCCAACCCCTCCATCGATCGGAAGGCTCCGATCTGTCTTCTTGCGCCATTCAGATCCGTTGCAAGCTTTTTGAGAAGAATCCCATTGACCAGTGAGCTCTTCCCCGAACCCGATACACCTGTAATGCAAGTAAAGAGTCCAAGAGGAATCGATACGTCAATATTCTTCAAATTATTCTCGTATGCACCATGAACGGTCAGAAAATGTTTGTCCGGTTTTCTTCGAACAGGCGGAACAGGGATAAATAGCTTCCCGCTCAGATATTTGCCCGTAATGGATGTCTCAATATTTTCAAGTTCCTTTGCAGTCCCCTGCCCGACAATATATCCGCCGTGTTCTCCGGCTCCCGGACCCAAATCCACAACAAAGTCGGCCTC
>JADGQQ010000147.1 GCA_017881645.1 Clostridia bacterium | reverse complement strand
AAAATGTGAGTCAGGTCATAATCCTTTGCGCAGATACCGGCTATAAAACTCAGCAGCTGATCGTAACCAACACTCGGATACTCATCAATATCAATCAGGCGGATTCGATATTTCAACAAACGATCAAGGCGATTTCCTCTCTCAATACACACAATGTTATTGTTCTCCTGAACCGCTTGCTCGTTGATGTCATCAACCAGCTGCGCTGTCTTTCCGGTGCCTTTAGCACCTGCGATTACTTTTATCATTGGCATCATCTCCCTTTTGTTGATTGTCCCTGAATTTCTTCGAGGACTCATTTCATTCTACTCGATTCTATTGCCAAATTGAATAGCGGAACGAGGTTTTTTTGCATGAAAGACGGGTAATTTTGTGCAAAATCAACAAGCAGTGTCAGCACGTACGTATTAGCTTGGTATCTTGTTGCACTCGCGTGTATTTAGTGGTAGAATTTACCCGTAATGTGGTGTCTTGAATGAAGAGTGGGTTATGCCCGCTTTTTCTTTTGTAAGGATTTTGGAGGGAATTTATGACGGTTCGCTCACGCATCGCTCAGCAGGCCTATGAACTCGCACAGCCTGTTGTCGAAGAACTGGGACTGGAATTGGTGGACGCAGAGTACAAGAAAGAGGGTTCAAGTTATTATTTGAGACTCTTTATTGATAGGAAAGGCGGCTTATCCATCGATGACTGCGAGACAGTCAGCCGAGCCGTAGACCCTGTTTTCGACAGGGAACTTCATGCTGACACGGATTTTTTTGAAGTGTCTTCGCCCGGCCTGACAAGACCGCTCGTCACTGTGTCCGATTTCCGGAGACATGAAGGCGAAGAAGTGGAAGTGTCATTTTATCACCCGATAAACGGTGTGAAAAGCTTGACAGGCATCATTGAGGCAGCAGGGGAAGACAGCGTTGTGTTTCGTTCCGGAAATGACACGATGGAAGTAACTTTGCCGGACATAGCGTCGGCAAAATTGACGATTAAGTTTTGAATGACAATCATGAAATGACACAATACCGTATGCATAACAGAATGAAAATACCGGACATGCTGCATGATGGAAGGAGACCACAGGATGAATGAGAAGTTGATCGAGGCGATCAAGCTGCTTGCAAAAGAGAGAGGCATTGATGAAGAGGTGCTTTTCGAAGCCATTGAAGAGGCAATCGTTGCCGCTTTCAAGCGCGAGTTTTCGGAAGCAAAACAAAATGATAATGTTTTTGCCGAGATAAACCGTGAAACAGGTGAAATGTATGTTTACGAGGTACGTACCGTATCTCAGGTCGTTGATAACCCCAAAATGCAGATTTCGATCGAAGAAGCGAAAGCAATCGATCCGGAACTCGAAGAAGGCGACAGCATCGAGATGACGATTCCTGTTGAATCCCTCGGTAGACTTGCAGCAAGTGCCGCCAAGAGTGCTATTAACCAGAAACTGAGAAGCGCTGAACACAGCCGGATTCAGGATGAGTTTTCCGGAAGAATCGGAGAGCTCGCATCAGGAGTCATTCAAAGGAAAGACAGCAAATTTGTTTTCGTCGATATCGGAAGAGCCGAAGCCACGCTTACCAAACAGGAACAGGTCAAGGACGAGAAGTACAATTTTAACCAGCATATGAGATTCCTGATCCTGAAAGTGGAAGAACATAACGGAAGACCGGTCATCTATGTCTCAAGAAGCCACCCGAATCTTGTCAAGAAGCTTTTTGAGCAGGAGGTTCCTGAAATTGCAAACGGAATCGTAGAAATCGTATCGGTTGCCAGAGAAGCGGGATCCCGCACGAAGATGGCTGTAGCATCACGGGACGAGAATGTCGATCCTCTCGGTGCCTGCGTAGGACAAAGAGGTGCTCGTGTTCAGTCCGTCATGGACGAACTCGGTCAGGAAAAAGTTGACGTTATCGAATGGGATCAGGATCCGGCCATTTATATCAGCAATGCTCTTTCCCCGGCGAAAGTTGTTCGTGTCGATACCGAAATTCTCACGAGACCCGACGGATCACGTGACCAGAACGCACGCGTAATTGTTCCGGATCATCAGTATTCACTGGCGATCGGACGTGCAGGACAGAATGTACGCCTTGCCGCCCGTCTTACCGGCTGGAAGATAGACATTAAGAGTGAATCCCAGTTCCGCGAATTGATTCAGGACGAATTTATGTCGCGGTTTACGGTTGCTGACGAAGACGGATCGGAAAGTTCGCAGATTCTGGATCAGGATGAGAGTTCTCCGAATGAAGAGCAGTATCCTGACGCATAATGGAGGTGAACCGTTCCGTGAAGAAGATTCCGCAGCGCATGTGTGTTACTTGCCGGACCAGAAGAAATAAGTCGGATTTGATCCGAGTTGTATTGCTTCCAGACGGACAGGCGGCTATGGATCCTAGCGGAAAGAAGCCCGGAAGAGGCGCTTATGTTTGCAGGAACAATCATTGCCTGACACAGGCAATCAAGGCTCACAGACTGGAACGGGGACTGAAAACAGAAATACAAGCTGATGTCGTTGAAGCACTGCTTTTTGAAGCAGATCAATATATGCTGCAAACGGACGCAAAACAGGAGGAAGAATGACAACCGAAGACAGTGCTGATCAGACCGTACTGTCCGAACGGGCGAAACGGAAAGAACAAAAGATTCTCTCGTTTCTCGGTCTGGCAACAAAGGCGGGGAGAACCGTATCCGGTTCCGACGCGGTGGCAGAAGCCATAGTCAGGGATTGTGCATGCCTTGTTCTCGTTGCGGAGGACGCATCGGAAGGAACCGCGGAAAAAATCGCCTTTCTTTCGAGACAATCCGGGATCGCATTCTGCAGGTTTTCAACAAGGGCGCAGCTCGGCAAGTTTATGGGTAAAGAAGATCGTGCCGTGGCAGCAGTGCTTGATGAAGGGTTTGCGGATCGTTTGATCCAGCTTTTACAGGATGGATATGAAGTGATTCAGGAAGAGTAAGGGTTATGTCAGCGTTTTGGTTTGAGCAAATATTTAGGAGGATTTCATGACTGATCATAAAGCAACAGGTGCACATGCACCGGAAAATTCAGAAAAAAGCCGGGAAGACATACAGGAGCCTCAGGGCGCCGGAATTACCGTAAGCGGAATTTCGGGAACAAAAACCCTGCGTGTCGGACGGGTAAATAAACGTCCGAAAGACGTTCCGCTGCAGACGGATGAAACCGCTGCCGGAGAAGGGTCTGTAACGACTCCTGAAATTCATGCGGCAACACCGGCGGCACCGACTCCTGTACAGGTTCCTCAAGCCGCGATTCCTGCGGCTGCACCTGTCTCAGCTGATGCTGAGCATCTTTCGGGTAAACCGGCACCTTCTGCATCATCAAAAGAATTACCGGTAAAAGCACCGGTATCGAATATCCCGGTCACTGCACCTCAAGGCGATGCATCATCTGCACCGGTTCCGAAGGAATCTTCCGAAACGCAGCATCCGCATGCCGCTGCAGAAGCACCGCAAACAGTGAAAACACCTGAATCAACGCAGGGATTTGTCAGCCGTGCGCCTGCATCAGATTCTTCCGCGGCAACTTCCGACCGGAAAGAAGGACAGACTGATTCACGTTCCACTTATACAAATACAAGAGCACCCGGAGCCTATAATGCATCGCCGCAGGCTGGTCCGCAGGGACAGGGCGGATACCAGGGACAGGGCGGATACCAGGGCAATCGTCCCATGGGACCCGGAGGAAATCAGGGAGCCCGTCCGCAGGGACAAGGCGGATATCAGGGCAACCGCCCACTGGGTCAAGGGGATAATGCAGGTCCGCGTCCGCAGGGACAGGGCGGATATCAGGGCAACCGTCCTCTCGGACAAGGCGGATATCAAGGCAATCGTCCGGCCGGTGAAGGCGGATATCAAGGCAATCGTCCTATGGGTCCCGGCGGATATCAGGGCAGCCGCCCGGCTGGTGAAGGCGGATATCAGGGCAATCGTCCTATGGGTCCCGGCGGATACCAGGGCAGCCGCCCGGCCGGTGAAGGCGGATACCAGGGCAATCGCCCTATGGGTCCCGGCGGATACCAGGGCAATCGTCCGGCAGGCGAAGGCGGGTACTCCCCGCAAAGACCTCCGCAGAGCGGTTTTGGCGGACCTCGTCCTCAGGGACCCGGCGGTCCGAGACCTCAAGGAGGCTACGGCAGCTCCAGACCACCTCAGGGAGGGTTCGGTTCAGGCCGTCCGCGCGATGAAAAAGACGAGAATTTTATCCGTTCCAAAGAGGACAATGGTTACGGCTCCCGCGGTCAGGCAAAAGGCGCAGCCAAGCCTCATTCGGATATCCCGGCTGAAATTACAAAAGACAAAGCCAATTTTGCAGCCAGAGATGCATATGAAAAGAGTCGTAAAGAACCTGCAAAAGAAGTCAAGAAAGATGTCGGCAAGCCCGGCGCTATTCAGGGCGATCGCAGATTGGGCAATAAAAATGCTGTAACCGCAGTCTTTTCCGGGCGCGGTGCATCCGAGATTCTTTCGGACGAGACAGTATTGGACGGCCTGTATTCAGCCAACAAAGGTAAAAGATCATCGAGAAAGAAGCCTTTCATGGCTCCTCAGCCTCCGCCTCCGAAAGCAGTGCTTTCTTTTGTGCAGCTTCCTGAGTTCATTACAATAAAGGATTTTTCCGAAGGCATCCAGAAGCGGTCGACCGATGTTATCAAGAGACTGATGAAATTGGGAATGCTTGCGACGATTAACCAGGAGATTGACTTTGATACGGCAACGCTGATCGCATCTGAATTCGGCATTACGACAGAAAAGGTTGTTGAAGTGACGGAAGAAGATATCCTCTTTGACGATACAATCGACAATGATGAGTCCTTGCAGACACGTCCTCCGGTTGTCGTTGTCATGGGTCACGTCGATCATGGTAAAACTTCACTGCTTGATAAGATTCGTTCGACATCCGTTGTAAAAGGCGAAGCCGGCGGCATCACGCAGCATATCGGTGCATATACAGTCAGGCTGAAAGGCCGTCAGATTACATTTCTGGATACACCCGGTCATGAGGCGTTCACGACCATGCGTGCCAGAGGTGCTCAGGTTACGGATATTGCAATTCTGGTAGTTGCTGCAGATGACGGTGTTATGCCGCAGACGATTGAAGCGATTCATCACGCAAAAGCTGCAAACACGGAGATCGTTGTTGCCATCAATAAAATGGATAAGCCGGGAGCTAACCCCGAAAAAGTGAAACTGGAGCTTTCCCAGCACGGTGTTATTCCCGAAGAATGG
Organism: Clostridia bacterium; assembly: GCA_017881645.1. Lineage (GTDB taxonomy): Bacteria > Bacillota > Clostridia > Saccharofermentanales > Saccharofermentanaceae > Firm-13. Next base: position 6,676 of record JADGQQ010000147.1, on the reverse strand, counting down.
GGCGGCACGAATGTCATGGTGAATGTTTCCGCAAAAACCGGCGAAGGCCTGGATGATCTTCTTGAGATGGTCCTTCTTACTGCTGATGTAATGGATCTCAAAGCAGATCCGAACCGTCAGGCGAAAGGAACTGTTATTGAAGCCAAGCTTGATAAGAACAGAGGTCCGGTTGCGACGGTTCTTGTGCAGAGAGGTACGCTTCGTACCGGAGATACACTGGTTACCGGTGCCATAATCGGACGCGTCCGTGCAATGACCGACGACAAGGGCGCTACTGTAAAGAAAGCAGGTCCGTCCATACCCGTTGAAATTCTCGGACTGCCTGAAGTACCGGATGCCGGTGAAATTTTCTATGCGGTTACGGACGACAAAGTTGCCCGTCAGCTGGCGGAGAAGAGACGTATCAAGCAGAGAGAAGATCAGCTCAGAAAGAGTTCCCGTATGTCTCTTGAGACATTGGCGCAGACGATGGCGGCAGGTGAGATTAAAGATCTGAACCTGATTGTTAAGGCAGATGTGCAGGGCTCGGTCGAAGCCATCGTTCAGTCTCTCGAGAAGCTGTCCAGCAGCGAGATCCATGTAAAGGTCATTCACAGTGCCGTAGGAGCCATAACCGAATCCGATGTTGTTCTCGCTGACGTATCGAATGCCATTATTATCGGCTTCAACGTTCGTCCCGGATCCAACATCGCTGAGAAGGCAAAAGATATCGGCGTGGACATCAAGCTGTACAGAGTCATTTACAGTGCCATTGAAGATGTTGAAGCAGCCATGAAGGGTATGCTGAAACCTACATACGAAGAAGTAATTCTCGGACACATCGAAATCCGTCAGATATTCAAGGTGTCCAATATCGGAACCGTCGGCGGCGCATACGTAACGGACGGTAAAGTTCTTCGTTCGTCCGAGGTCCGGATCGTTCGGGCCGGTATCGTAGTCCATGAAGGCAAACTCGCATCCCTTAAGCGTTTTAAAGATGACGCAAGAGAAGTCGCTACCGGATATGAATGCGGTATTTCGATTGAGAACTTCAATGACATCAGAGAAGGCGATATTGTTGAGGCGTTCGAGATGAGGGAGATTGCCAGAAAATAGTCCTGCCCGCTGACATAAAAGAAGGAGACTAAACACATGAGAATGGATCGCTCCTCCCGCGTTGGAGATGAGATGCAGAGAGTTATATCGCAGATACTTCGAGAGGAAGTCAAGGATCCCCGTATTCCGGTGATGACTTCCGTTGTTGAAGTCCGCATGTCGCACGATTTATCTCACGCAACCGTGTATTTATCCGTTATGGCGGATGAAAAGGCGAAAGATGACTGCAAAGCCGCGATTTCAAGCGCTTCCGGTTTTATTCGGAGAGAAGTCTGCAAGCGGGTTAAGCTTCGCATCGCTCCTGAGATGCATTATGTATTTGATGAATCCATTGAACGGGGTATGCGCCTTATGACTTTGATTGACCAGACAGTACGGGAGGATCAGTCGCGTGAATGAAAGTGCGAATGCCATAGCCGATCAGATTCTTCTTTGTGTGAATTCCGGGAAAGAGGTTCAGGTCTTTCCGCATGTCCGTGTTGACGGAGACTGTTTAGGCTCCTCGGCGGCCATTGCGATGACTTTGAAGAAGCTCGGAATCCGTGCAAAGGTATATATGGACGAGCCGGTTCCGGACCGTCTCGGGTTTTTGGAAATTCAGCCTGCACTTTTCGAAATCTATGATCCGAAAAAAATAAAGGAATATTCTTCCGTACAGGGAGCTGTTTTGGCTGTTGACTGTTCGGAAGCTGACCGCATGGGCCGGTCCGGGGATTTGTTTGCCCTGTCCGGTATTCCGCTGGTGATTGATCACCATGTTTCCAGCGGTATTTCACAAGGATTCCGATATGTGGATGCAAAGGCAGCTGCCGCGGCAGAACTCGTACTGGATGTCATTCGACTTTTGGAAGCCAAATCGGGACAGATTCTGCTCGATGCTGACATTTCCAATTGTCTGATGGTCGGTCTGCAATCGGATACAGGGCGTTTTTCATTCCAGAATACTACTGCACACACTTTTCGGTCGGCTGCTGAGCTGCTCGAAAACGGAGCGAATGTCTATATTAATGCTTATAATCTGTTCGATGTAACGAACGTTGAACGGATGCGGCTGACCTCGAAAGCGCTGTCAAATGCCAAGCTTTTCTATGGTGGAATGCTTGCCCTGACGGTTGTTACACAGGAAATGATCAGGGAATGCAAAGCTTCGGAAGATGCCGCGGATGGCCTTGCCTCCAACTTGCGTGACATCGAGGGCGTTATTGTATCATTTGTTATTCGTGAGACCTCGGATGGTGAGACACGCGTAAACATCAGAAGTTATGAACCGTTTGATGCAGCGGCTTTCGCGGAAGCTTTCGGCGGCGGCGGGCATCATCGTGCCGCAGGTTTTTCGATGCAGAATATGACTGCGAATGAAGTCTTCAAGGCAATCATTGAGAAGGCCGGTGATTTTTTATCGGAGCAAGATTAATCCCCCGGGCGGATTTGTTTTCGGGGATCATCAATATTGATAAACCGGTTGGACTGACATCTTTTCAGGTTGTCGGAAAAATCAGAAAACTGCTGGGCGTTAAGAAAGTCGGTCACTGCGGTACGCTGGATCCATTTGCATCCGGAGTGCTTCCCGTATGTGTCGGCAAGGCAACCCGTGTTGTCCGGTATATGGACGGATATGACAAGGAATACCGCTGTACGGTTCTCTTCGGTGCTTTCACGGACACACAGGACCGTGAAGGGAAGATCATTGGAGGAAGGCTGCCGTCCAGAGATGAGCTCGATCAGCTTGCAGCCGGAGATTTTGCCGGACTCAGAAAACTTTTTGCAGATCTTCCCGGAGAAAAAGATCAGATGCCTCCTATGTATTCTGCGATAAAAATGGGCGGCCGCCCATTATATGAATATGCCAGACAGGGGATTTCCGTCGAAAGACTGACGAGAAAGATTCATATATATAGTTGCGACGTGCATGACATTTCTGCGGCAGATCAGCTTACGGCAGACTTCTCTGTTGTTTGTTCCAAAGGAACGTACATTCGGACTCTGTGTAATGAGCTCGGTGTGGAAACAGGACTCGGTGCCTATGCGGACGCGCTGCGAAGAACCCGCTGCGGTCCGTTTTCCATTGCGGACTCATTTTCACTGGACAAGATTCAGGAACTGGCTGAACAGGGGCAATACGATTCGTTTCTCCTTCCGGAAGATCTAGCGGTTTCGCACATGCCGAGAGTAGATATTACAGATGATGAAGAGAAGGATATACGGATGGGGCGGCAGCTTCCGCTGGAATTGTTTGCTGACAGATTATCGCGGACCGGTTCTGCGGATATGAATGAAAGAATGCTTTTTTGCGCTTTTTGCAAAGATAAGTTAGTTGCCGTTGTGCTTCCCGATGAAAAGGAAGAACGAGGAATACTTCGAATAGAAAGGGTGTTGGCATAATTTTGCAGATATGGAATTTCTCTGAAGATCATACAGGCGAATTTGCTGTACCGGAAGGTTTTCCCGGATCGGCTGTAAATGGCCGCGCCGTCGCTCTCGGGTATTTTGACGGCGTACATAATGGGCACAGGGAAATTCTCAGTAGATTGTGCCGACTTGCGGCGGACAGAAATCTTACCGCAATGGTTCATACGTTCGCAAATATGCCAAAATCGAAAACAAACGGCAGTCATGTCAATGATAACGCGCATCTTACAACCCTGACCGAAAAGTGCGGTATTTTCGACAGGATCGGAATTAACGAAGCGGCGCTCTATCCGTTTTCCGAATCGATTTCTTCTATGAAGGCGGTGGATTTTCTTGATCTGCATATTAAGAATCTCCTGAGTGCCAAAGTGGTTGTGGCCGGAGAAGATTACCGGTTCGGGGTTGAACGGGAAGGTGACATGCACCTTTTAGCCTCATGGGGAAAAGAGAACGGGATCGAAGTGTTCCCGGTACCGCCGGTTTTTCAAAACGAAAGAATCATTTCGAGCACGTGGATCCGGGACTGTGTGAGAAACGGACGAATGTCGCTGGCGGGGTCGCTTCTGGGAGGCCCCATTTCGTATGAAGGCATTGTTCAGGCGGGAAAACGACTTGGAAGGACACTCGGATTCCCTACGGCAAATCTGATGATAGAGGACGATAAAGTCATTCCGGCCTATGGTGTCTATGCATCTGTGCTGATAACCGGGAATTCTTTGTACCCTTCCATTACAAGCGTCGGACTGCGGCCAACGGTCAACACATCTGATTTTTCTCCCCTCATCGAAACCATGGTATATGATCACACGATGGATCTGTATGGACAGAAGATCCGTGTTTTCCTTATTTCCTTTATTCGGCCGGAATATCGTTTCCCGAATGTGCATGCACTGCAGGAACAGGTGCAGAAAGATATGGCAGAAGTGCGGCATTTTCATGATGTCCATGCCTATGACTATTCGAATCTGCTTTCAGGTGTGATATGATAATCGGGATCATCCGGGAACGGAAACAACCGTATACCCCCGCATTATAAAGAACGAGGTGAATAACATGGTGCTTCCTATATTACTAGCAGCAACAAAAGTCAGTTTTCCCGGTTTGGGAATTAAGGATTTGCCGGTCGATCGGGTAGCCTTTACAATCGGTTCCTTTCCGATTTACTGGTACAGCATTTGTATCATCACGGCTTTTATTGCATGCGTGGGAATGGCCATGCTGCAGGCGAAGAAACACTCAATGACAAGCGAAGATGTGATTGATTATGCCATTGTGTGCATCCCGTCGGCTATGATCGGTGCCCGACTTTATTATGTAGCATTTAAATGGAGTGACTTTTCATCCGACTGGAAATCTATTTTTGATGTTCGGAACGGCGGACTGGCCGTTCTTGGCGGTGTCCTTTTTGCACTTATCGCAGGCGTAATCATGACAAAAATCAAAAAACAGAATCTTGCAGTTGTTTTTGACTTTATGATCGTTTATATTCCTCTCGGTCAGGCCATCGGACGCTGGGGAAATTTCTTTAATCAGGAGGCGTTCGGAACCAATACAAATCTTCCCTGGGGTATGATCAGTCCGGAGACGTCGGCCTATCTGCGGATGCATCTTCCGGCGCTGGACGCGAATGCTCCGGTGCATCCGACATTTTTATACGAGTCCATTGCCACGCTGCTGATTTTCTTTATTCTTCTTGTCGTAAGAAAGAGAATTAAGCTCCCGTTTGCAACCGTCGCCATGTACTTTATCCTGTACGGAACAGCTCGCTTTTTTATCGAAGGACTGCGTACGGACTCCCTCTACATTGGGAATACAGGACTTCGCACTTCGCAGGTATTGTCCGCTGTTCTGGTCGTCGTCGGATTCGGCATTATTGCCTTCAGCCGGTTTGTTATGAACAAGAAGGCATTGGCTGCTGCAAAAGAGACAAATGCAGTGAACGAAGCAAATGACGGAGCCGAAGAGAATCCGTTATGAATAATGCAAAATCAGGAATCGAGCAGTTAAGAAACAATTACTTCCGGGCTGTCGATTACTGGTTGATCGTTCCTATACTGATGCTTACGGTTATCGGTCTGTTTGTTCTCAATGGCGTTTTGTCGAGCGGCTATACGGATTATCCGCAGAATCTATACAGACAGGCAGGAGCTGCAGTTCTCGGAACGGTTGTCGCTCTGGTTATCTGTCTTTTGGAGACACACTTTCTCAAGTTAATTGGATGGGTGATCTACTCGGTCTCCATCATGCTGCTTTTAATCATGCCGTTTGACGGGTATGACATGACAGCAAAGTGGGGAGCCGATTTGTGGATGAATCTCCCTATAATCGGGACATTTCAACCGTCGGAACTGACGAAGATCGGCCTCGTCCTGGTGGCTGCTTTCCTTTTTGAAGAAATGGCGAATAAGACCATGACTTCCAGGCGCGGATTCCTGTATCTCGGGCTTATTTATGCCGTTCCACTTCTCCTTATTGCCCGCAAGGACGCCGGATCCGCAATGGTCATCATTTTTTCCTTTCTTTTCATTCTCTTTATTTGGGGGTTTAAGTACAGATACATACTGCTTGCCTTGTCGGTTGCAGTTGTTGGAGGACTGCCAATATTTTGGAACTTTTTGCTGTCATCCATGCAGAAGCAGCGAATTCTATCTCTTTTGTTTCAGGGATCGGATCCGCAGTCGGAATACAATCTGATTCAGGCGAAAAGTGCAATATCCTCCGGAGGACTTGTTGGAAATATGACAGGATCCTATGTAAGCGTACCGGTGAAGGAATCCGATTTTATTTATTCCGCTGTTTCCGAACATATGGGATTTATTGGTACGACTGCGGTGATTGTTCTCTCTTTTCTTTTCCTGATGAGATGTCTATACGTAGCATCCAAGACAACGCAGAAAGCCTATTCCTATATAATCATCGGGCTTGCTGGCGGTTTCGCTTTTCATTTCATTGAAAACATGGGAATGAATGTGGGGCTTCTGCCGATAACCGGAATTCCACTTCCGTTTATTAGCCTTGGAGGAACTGCTTTGATGGTCAACTTCATATCCATTGGCATCATTCTGAATATTTCAATGAACCGGAAAATATCCCGCAGGTAAATATATTTGGGATAGCCGCATCGAAAACCACTTTCTGCAGATCGCAGAAGGCGGTTTTTTTTATGTTTTTT
>JADGQQ010000022.1 GCA_017881645.1 Clostridia bacterium | reverse complement strand
TGACACATGGTTTGAAATACTACATGATTATAGCACATTCCGGATGCAAAGAAACCGGAAGGAAAGACAAAAAGCGAGGTGCTGTCCTTGACCGATTTTCTTATGCATCCGGCTGTCATTATAGGTCTGATGATCGTCGCAGCCGGTCTGTTTCTTCTGATACGCGGGTTGATCGAGCCCTATTTACTCGAGAACTCTGAACAGGACCTGGCCGTCCCCGGCGAAGAAGGCCAACCGGCATTAACGGTATCTCTGTTCTCCGATCTGCATGCAGGCCTCTGTAAAGTATCGGACGGCAAACTGATCCGGGCTCTTTTTTCCAGTCCATGCGACGCGCTTCTGTTTGGCGGTGATGTGTGCAATGATGGCAGAGACAACGCCGCCGGCCTCCTTCGACTTGCGAAAATAGCCTCCCTTGCCGCCGAACTTCAGATCCCCTGTTATGCGGTACGCGGAAATCATGACACTTCCGTCAGCCGCGATGATTTTCTGGCTGCCGGCTTTACGCTTCTCGAAAACGAAAATGTGAAACTGGCCGGACAGACAGGACTGACATTTCTTCTTCTGGGGTTAGACGATTCGGGCCGGCACAAAACCCGTGTCTGGCCGACTGTCTCCGATGCATTTCTGGATGAATTCCCTGTGTCCAGACGAATTGCCCTGGTTCACAATTCCGACTACATTTTCACCGAAAACACGAATAAATACCGCTTCCAGCTTTCAGGGCATTCGCACGGGGGACAGATATACATGCCGTTCGGGCTCGAATTCAGACTGTTTCGGAAAGACAGGCTTGCACTCGAAGGAATTCATCGCGGTTCTTTTTATAAGTACGGTATCTGCGGTTATATTTCCAGAGGATGCGGATGTGTCGTCATCCCGATACGGCTTTTTTCAAAACCGCAGATCACCCATATTACGTTTCTCAGCAAATAAAAAACGGCCGGATGATCCGGCCGTTTTATTGGATTATGTGATGAACCATCAGGATTCGATCTGAACCGGTTTGATCTTCCATATTCCGTCCGCATAATCCTGAATGGTGCGGTCAGAAGAAAACCTGCCCGAATAGCAGATATTGAGCCAGCACTTTCGGGCCCATGCAAGCCGGTCGGTATAATCATGATAAGCGCGGTCACGTGTGGTCCTGTAATCTTCAAAATCACCCAGCACATAGAAGATATCCGCCGGCTGCCAGTTTGTCCCTGAAAGAAGCGAATTATACAGATCCTGAAACATACCCGTTCCATCGTCATCCAACGAACCGTCCACAAGGCGTTCAAGCACTTTCCGGAGTCCGGGAACATTCTCATACTGCCAGTGCGGGTTGTAGAACTTCTTGGTCGCCTCCATGTTTTCGATGCGGCAGCCGAATATGTAAATATTCTCATCGGAGACCGCTTCGGCAATTTCCACGTTAGCTCCGTCACAGGTTCCAAGGGTCAAGGCTCCGTTCATCATGAATTTCATGTTGCCCGTACCGGATGCCTCCAGACCTGCCGTTGAAATCTGTTCGGATATATCTGCAGCCGGAAACATACGCTCCCCGTTGCTGACATTGTAATTCTCGACAAAAACCACTTTGATCCGGTCGCCGATTTCTTCGTCTTCGTTAACAAGACGCGCAATTTCGTTGATCAGCTTAATGATCGCCTTTGCACGGAAATACCCGGGAGCCGCTTTGGCTCCGAACAGAACGGTAACCGGAGGAATATCCAGCTTGGGGTCTTCTTTGATCCGGTCATACAGATTCAGCACATATAATGCATTCAGAAACTGACGTTTGTATTCGTGAAGACGCTTGATCTGCACGTCAAAAATTGAGTCCGGATCGATAATAATCCCGTCCTTTTCATACAAATGATCAGCAAGTTTCTTCTTGCTGATTCGTTTGACGGCAAGAAAACGGTTCATTATCGCATCGTCGTTTACATGGATGTCCAGCCCCGAAAGGCGGTCAAGATCCGTAACCCATTTCTCATCTCCGAGAAGTTCTGTGATCAGTTCGGACAGTTCCGGATTACATACACGAAGCCAGCGTCTGGGCGTTACTCCATTCGTCTTGTTCGAGAACTTCTCCGGCCAGAGTTCATACCATTCACGCAGGGTATCCTTCTTAAGAATTTCCGTGTGCAGAGCGGCGACACCGTTCACGGAACGTGAGCCGTAAATCGCAAGCCAGGCCATGCGCACTTTGCCTTCACCCAGCATGGAGAGCCGATCCACGACTTCCATATAGTGTTTGTCGGCGAGCATCTCCGCTCTGAACTGCATATTGATGCCGTCGATAATCTGATAAATTCGAGGGAAAAGATACTGAAATATGCCAATATCCCATTTTTCGAGTGCCTCGGACATAACCGTATGATTCGTATAGGCAAAAGTCCCGGTCACAATCTTCCAGGCCTTTACCCAGGACATTCCGTTCTCGTCAACAAGGATGCGCATCAGTTCGGGAATGCCGATGACAGGGTGCGTATCATTGAGCTGAACGGAGTTAAATTTGGCAAAATCAGAAAGATCCTCACCGTGTACGGACTTATAACGGTTCACGATATCCTGCAGAGATGCGGACACGAAGAAATACTGCTGACGAACACGCAGCACTTTACCGTCGTAAGAAGTGTCGTTCGGATAAAGAACGCGCCAGATATCGTTTACGCGATTGCGTTCTGTAACAGCATCATCAAAACGCTGTGAATTGAAAAGATTAAAATCAAAGTCCTGTGCGGGTTCCGGTCTCCACAAGCGAAGACGGTTGACATTGGATGTTCCGTATCCGGTGATCGGCATATCGCACGGGACAGCCCACACGTCAAAATCACTGTAATGAACTTTCACTTTCTCTTCTTCGCGGGGAATAACAAAAGGATATCCGCTCTCCATCCAGCTGTCCGGAATTTCTTTCTGAAATCCGTTGGAAATCGCCTGTTTGAAAAGGCCGTAGCGGTAGAGAATGCCGTATCCGGTTACCGGGAGATTCTTCGTTGCGCAGGAATCCAGGAAACATGCCGCAAGCCTGCCGAGGCCTCCGTTCCCGAGTCCGGGATCTTTCTCCTGTTCGAGGAGATCCGTAAGATTAATTCCAAAGTCAGCCACAGCTTCCTGTGCCTGATCATATAGCCCAAGATTCACAAGATTATTCAGCAGGGAACGTCCTTCCAGAAACTCGGCGGAAAAATAGTGCGTCTGCCTGACTGTATCATATTCATCCCGCGTCTTTTCCCAATTGTCTGCAATAAGTTCCACTACGCTGCGGGAAAGCGCCGTCCAATAATCCCAGAGCGTGCCGCGGTCTGAAGCCTTCCCGGCATCGGATCGAATATGGGCCGCCATTTTTTCACGCAGAACGTCTGATGTAATATGTATATTCATTTCATGTCCGCGAAGCGGCCTGCTGAAAGGTGCAGGATCACTTCGCACTCCTTTTCATTCTTTACGTCGGCAAAACTTACTAGATTGTAACAGGCGAATGCATGGCGGTCAAACAATCTGCGGCTTGCGCATTCTCAATCCGAAAAGAAAAATATCAGAGGCTGTTTTCTAAAACCGAAAGACTATAAAGAGAAATCCCATCAACTGCGTTCGGATGTATATGGTCAATCAAATATTTTGAGGGGGCATCATGCATGAATGCATCATGAATGGATGGTGTGGGATCAATGTACAGGTATTGACTGTTCCTGCAAAAAGACTCGAGGGCAGCAGCATATGCCTCAAGCATTTTGTCCCTGTCCTCCGGCGGCATTGCGGAATTCGGATCATTGGCAAGCGCCGGCCATGGGCGGATGAAGACGAACTGAGCTGAAGGATCGTCTGCAAGTATTTCTTCGGTTAGAATACGTATATTGTCGATATACGCGGCAGGATCCATTGCACACAGACTCTTATTGCGGTACCGGACATCGTTGGTACCAATCGCAATCACGTACAATCCGGCTTTCTGTTTTGTGATTGAATCCGCTTGATCCAGCAGAGTCTTTGTGGTTGCTCCGGCCCACGCCTCCGCGGTCACTTCTATTGCCGGGAAATTTGCCATTAACGGTTCATACCAACCGTACCCTCCATTTTCAGAACCTGCCGTTACACTGTCCCCTACAAAGCAGACACTGCAGACAGTCGACAGCAGTCTGTATAGTTCCGATTGCTTTCTGTCTTCGGCAATATCGATCGGAGCCGACTTCTGCCTGAAGTAACCGTCCGGAAAATAATAGTATATGTTCTGCGCCTGCTGCAGCGGTACCGGCGTCCCCAGCATTACGGATGTAACGGTTGCCTGTACTTCTGCGATTCGTAAAAGATCATTCGTACTGATCTGATTTTGCAGCGAATCGTCATGCATTATGTCGTAAATCGGGAGTGCCCGGACGGTTCCGTCAAGTAGAGTCTGCGTCCACATCGGTATGATCCCGGCACCGAGAATATCACCGTTTACCGGATTCAGGAATACTTTCACGATAGATGTCGCGTCCCCGTCGTCCGCAACGTATGAATTTGCAAAATTGCCGGGGCAGTTTACAATCAGTGCCTGCCTTTTGTTCCCGGCAGCGTCTGTTGATGTGCGGAACTCGACCGGCTGAATGTCGTGCGAATGATCGCCGAGAACCAGATTTGCACCGGCATCGATAAAAATTCCGTCCCATAATTTCTGAAACGCATCCGGTTCGTGTGTAAATTGTGTCCCCATATGCGGCAGCACAATAATCAGATCCGGTTTTTCTTTTTTTGCCCTGTCGATATCATCCAGAACACTCATCCTGACCTCGTCGAAATACGGACTTTTTTCGTCGACAAGAATCGAAGTGAGCGACGGGTTCTCCGACAGGAAATAGCCGGCATCATATTCATTGTCTCCGTAAGTATAGGAAAGCACGGCAATCTTCAGATCCCCGGCTTTCAAGATTTGCACGTTGCTTTTTTCGGCGGCAGTCCGATATGAACCCGTATGAGCAAGACCCGCCTCGTCAAGCACGTCCAGAGTACGCATTGCACCGGCTTCTCCCTTGTCGAGAATATGATTGGTAGCTGTTGTGACAAGATCTATTCCTGCATTTTTGACAGCTGCGGCAAACGAATCCGGAAAATTCAGATGCATCGGAATGTTGTCAGCATAATTGCTCGTGGAATACCCGGCGGCTTCACCGGCCATCGGTCCTTCAAAAACACCCACAGCAAGATCCGCCGAACGCAGATAAGGAGCAGCGTATTCGAACATCGGGCTGAAATCATACCCGCCTGTCTTTTCGGAATATGCATTCTTTACCTGATCCTGAAGCAAAATCAGATCCCCGACAAATGCAATGGATACCGCGTTTTCTATATCTTTTTGCCGATCATCCGGTATGATTCGGAATTCAGGAGTAGCGTCAGTCGAGGTACTGTCAACAGATGCAGCCGGATGAAGGAGGTTCGGCAAGGCGTTCAGTACCGGCGGAACAGCTAACCCGGCAATTAATAAAGCGACAAGCAGGGTTCGGAATACACGGTACTTCTTTTCGACCGCTTCTTCTTTGGCGTGCTTTAGAAACAAAACGGTTTTATCCAGAATTTTATGCAGACTCATTGAAACAATCTCAGATCCAAGAAGCCAGAGAGTCAGGAAACTTGCTGCAAATGCAAATACAACCACTTCGGCATCCGATTGACCCACCGGAAAAATATGAACAAATATTAATGCGAAAAACCGGTGCAGAATAAATATGGCGAGAGAATTTCTTCCCCATTTTGATAAGAAGGGTACCGGTCTACCGGGAATGAGCAATGCAAGACCTATAATCATCAGCGCCGCTACACCAAAAATACATACCCTCGTTACAAGCTGCGAGGGATCCGTAAAGGGAAACATCTGATACGTATCCATAGACGGAACATATTTTGTCGCCCAAAAGGCCGTGATTGTCACAATCAGAACAAGAACGGCTCCCTCCAAATAAATTACTCGTTTCCTCGCGGCCATCCATGCGTTTATTTTATCAGACGGCAGCTTATAACCGATAAGAAAGAACGGGAGGAAACAAATGATTCTCGATAGTGCCATCACGTTTGATATTTCGCTCCAGAAACCGATCAGAAAGGCAATGGCAAAGCTTACAGGCAAAATCCATCGAAATTGCGCAAGATATTTTGCAGAAATCCGCCAGACAATCAAGGCAAGCAAATACCAGTATGAATAATATGGCTCCAGAAGCCGTATGGGGATTCCTTCAAACGCTAACGCATATCCCATCATAATCGTGTTGAACAAGATGTATGCTGCAGCTAATTTCAAAATGGCCTGAAAAGAAAGCGCTTTTTCATTCCGGCTCAAAAACCCGGAAACCAATACAAATGCAGGCATATGAAAGAAATAGATTATGCTGTCAATCTTTCCGGCCGGTGCAAAACCTGCATATGGCAAAAGATAATGTCCCAGCACCACCAGAGAAATCAGCAGTCCTTTGGCATTATCCCAATAAACGACTCTCGATTTGCTTTCCAATTCCATTGATATACCGCACTCCCGGTCTTCTTTGCTTCAACAGCGCCTTATTGCGCATAAACACATCGTAAAATATAGTACCATAATAATGGATCTGTTCCAAAATACATAGCGTTCCCCACACAATCCCGCTGCTACATGTATCTCCTGCATATGTATTCCCTGGTCTCTTGCATCTGCTGCCATATACAGGTATTCTAGAACAAATTGCATCACACCGGAGGCGTATATGTCCGACTACATTCTTCCTTTGATGGGAGCGGCATTTGGCGCTGCAGCGGCATTGCCTCTGCAGCATTTGTATAATGTTTTTCCTGAGGCCTGGCTTCAGGATTATGATTATGATCCAACCGCCGGAAATCATCGTGCGGCCCGCCGGATGACGTTCATTCCTCACACATTGATTGTGTTGATTTCCCTGGGCCTTCTGTTCTTTGTCGCCTTCTTCGCAAACAAGTCCTTTGTATCAGACCGGGCTGTTTTTCACATACTTCTTGTCCTTCTCCCGTTACTTCCATTTTCAATAATTGTAGTTTCTGATCAGCTGAACCGGATCATACCGGATCAGCTGGTGGCTGCCGTCGCTGTTTTTTCGATATTCGGGTTTCTTGCGGATTCTCTGGAAGGAAATATGTGGATGTCCCCGCATACTGCATGGTATATGTATCCGGTCAATCGCATTCTCGGCGCCTTAATCGGAGCCGGGCTTCTCTGGGGGATCGGAATTCTCGGTTCATGGATCAGCGGGCAGGATTCCATGGGGTTCGGTGATGTGAAGTTAATGTTTGCATGCGGACTTCTCTGCGGAGCATACGGTCTTGGGTTCGTGTTCTTCTTTGCCTTTGTTCTCGGCGGCCTGTTCGCTATTCCTCTCTATATCCGCAAAAGACAGCGCATCCGGGCAGAAGAAAAAATGATTCTTACAAGCGAAAATCCCGATGCCGCGAAAAAAATGCTGGACGATCAAAAAGAAAATGTTCATTTTGCCGACGATCCGGACTATATCGCATTCGGTCCTTTCCTCACCCTCGGAACCGCTGTCTTTCTGGTTTTCGAGACACCTCTGTATGAGTTTTTCCAAACACAAATACTCGCCTCAGCAAGGATGTTATTTTAATTATGGATAAAGATAATGCAAACCCCGATGAAATACCGCTGCTTCCCAAAACATGCACCATCGGTCTGATCGTATGCGTTTGTGCTTTTTTCAGCACGGTGCTTACTCTTGTTTGGCTTCTTGTGCCGGCATCCGCCTTCCCGTTCTCGAAGACATCCGTCATCGGCTACACGGTCATTAATCTGTCCAGACTGATTCTCTGTCTTCTTCTTCCGGTAATTGTCTTCACAAAAATGTTCCGGATACCGGAAACGAAAATTCTTGGAACAAATCCCGGTATGGGCGCATTCCTATTGAGCTTACTGATCGGATGCCCTGCATCCCTGATGTTTGTATCTTTGCACAATCTTCTTCTCCGGTTATTTCTGGTAAAAGGTCTGTCTCTTGCGCAGCCGGCCTTTTCTTTCGTTTCGGATGATGCATCGATTGAATCGCGTATGCTTGTATTTGCCGTGGTATTTCTTATTCCAATTCTGCTGCAGGAGCTGTTTTTTCGCGGTCTTCTCTTTTCTGCATTTCCGCGGGGTATGGCCGGATATCAGCGAATTCTTCTTTCAGCATTCTTTTTTTCGATTTTCCTGTTGAGCCCTGTTGATTTTATCCCCTTCTTTCTTTTGGGTATTCTGCTGGGGTATATCCGGCACGCGACAAACAATATTCTGTGTCCGATCATCACGCAGTCTGCGATGCTGGCTACCTACTTTCTTTTTGCCCGCATTCTTCCTTTCATGGATCTTTCGGAAGCCGGTAATTCTTTCCATCTTACGAATTCCAATCTGACTTCGGAATATACAGCAATTACTGCACTGGTAATCAGTCTTTTGGCCTTTGTTCCCGTGATGGCGCAGATCCGTATGATAGCCGGCGACAATGTTCCTGATGCGGACCTTTCGGAGGATGATTCGGCAGGATCAATTCGAGAGCAGTTCGGGTGGTCTTTCTGGCTCGGGCTTCTCTTTTTCGCCGCCAGCTGGGTTCTCCTGCTTGGAATATGAGAATGTTACATGCAACGAAATGACTCATGCTGTTTTTTTCATGTATAATGTGAATACACACTTGTTTTTCAGGAACACAGGAGGACCGCATGGACGAAAATCTACGTTATTATAAAGACCGATCTACGGTAATGGCGATAATCAAGTATGTGCTTTTTATTGCGATCGCCGGTGTCATTCTCTACTACTCAAGTAAATTGATCGTAATTATCGTACCGTTTCTGATCGGTTTTGTACTGGCTAAGGCCTCAAGGCAAATTGCCAAAGGCATAATCCGTATTGAGAATCGTATTTATTTGTCCAGACATAAGAACCATCCTCGTCCGAATGAAGATTATGTCCCGACCGTCGAAAATGCAGATGCTGCAGCGGAAGCCGAATATCCCGAATTTTTCTCCCCGGACCGCCTTTCTGATGATGCATCTTCCATAAAATCCGCGAATGAAACGGATGTGAAAACTGCCGTTCCGCAGGCAAAAAAACAATCCTGGATTCTTTCCATCCTCTTCCCGCCAAAACACAACGACAAAATTTCTCACCGTACTAAAATATCACTTGTTGTCTATGTTACTTTACTTGTTGTTACGCTTGCAGCCCTCATTCTCACCGGAATGGCTCTGGTTGTTCAGCTGAACAAGGCGATCAGCATTTTTTCGGAATGGATCATGCATGCAGATATTGTCGAGCTGTTTACGCAGTGGGTTTCACAGTTTTCGACGCAAAAAGGCGGTTTTTTGGCACCCGATCAAATCGACGGAATCCTTTCTTATGTCAGTAATTTAAAAAAGCCGATTACGGACATGCTGCCCAATCTGGCAAACAATGTTTTCGGTGTCCTGCTTTCGATTCTCAAAAGTCTGCCTATGCTCCTTTTCTCCATAATCGTCGTCATTATGTCCGGGTTCTATTTTCTTTCGGACAGCAAAATGGTACTGCGATTCTTCTCCCGGAACATCAAGAGCCGTGTTTTCCGGCACAAATCCATCCAGCTGGTAGACCGTCTTTCCACAACGCTGTTCCGTGTACTCGGCGGATATCTTCTTCTGCTCATTGTCACGTTTTTCGAATCCATCGCCATTTTTCTTGTTGCCGGAGTTAATTACGCGGTAATCCTCGCACTGGTTACGGCAGTATTGGATTTTATGCCGGTTCTCGGTGTCAGTGCGACCATGGTTCCGATGATCATTTATCAGATCGTCCAGGGGAATTATACAAGCGCGCTGATTCTCGTTATTGGAATGCTCATAATTACTGTCGTTCGTCGATTCCTCGAACCGCCGGTATTGGGAAACGCCATGCACATGCACCCGTTGGCCACGCTTTTCGCGATGATCGTCGGCGTTGCACTCTGGGGAGCCATCGGTTTCCTGATGGGACCTGTCGTTTTCCTTGTTTTGGGTGAAGCCTTCAAAGGCTTTAATCTGGATAAGAAATTTCGTGAAGTTGCGGGAAAAATTCTTAATAAATTCGCTGAATGAATGCAAATCAGGATTTGTCTTTGTCTCCGGTTGCACTCAGGAAAGTAAATGGCGGCAATTCTTCTGCTACAGGCAAATAATAAAGCATTTGTGCACGGGGAGTGGATTGAATCGGCTCCCCGTTTTCGTCCGTCATACCGGCTGCTGCAATTTCATCTCTCTGCCCGTCCGGTGTCAGAACATGAAGGACATCGCCCTCGTAAATCTTGTTGCGCTGTGAAACGATGGCAAGACTTCTTTGTGCATCAAATCCTGTGACCATGCCCGCGACATATGCAGGACGAAGATATGTATCAGCTAAAAATATCTGCGCATTCTCCGCCGGTTTGTCAAAATAGAAACCCGTTCCAAAAACCCTGTGAACTGTGCGCTCGAGACTCATTCTCCATGCCGGATCAACCCGATACGTCCCGGGCGACTTGCAATAGGCATCCACGGCCTCTCTGTACGCCTTCGTCGTTGTTGCCGCATAGAATGACCCTTTGATTCGCCCTTCGATTTTAAAGCTGTCAACGCCGGCCTGTATCAGTTCCGGGATATGGTCAATCATACAGATGTCTTTGGAGTTGAATAAATATGTACCTCTCGCATCCTCTTCCACCGGAATCGGCTGGCCGGGACGTTTTTCTTCGGAAACAGAATACTTCCATCGGCATGGCTGAGCACATTCCCCGTGGTTCGCATTCCTTCCCGTAAAATAACTGGAAAGTAAACAACGCCCGGAATACGACATGCACATGGCTCCATGAACAAAGCACTCCAGTTTCAGATCATCCGGCACCTGACTGCGAATCACGGCGATTTCATCCAGTGTCAGTTCACGGGCAAGAACAATCCGACGCGCACCCTGCGCATACCAGAACAGACAGCCTTCGGCATTTGTAATGCTGGCCTGTGTGCTGATATGTATTTCCATCTCAGGACAAAGCTTCCGTATGCGCGAAAATATGCCGGCATCGGATACAATCAGAGCGTCAGCACCGATATCCCTGCAAAATATAATTTCTCTGTCCAGATATTCGAAGTCTCCGTGGTGTGCCAGAATATTCATTGTGACGTAGCATAACACGCCCCGTGCATGCGCGTATTCTACGGCATCTTTCATTTCTTCATGCGTAAAATTGCCGCTGCCGGCGCGAAGGCCGAAGGACTTTCCGGACAGATACACGGCGTCGGCACCATAGGCAACCGCCACTTTCAACTTCTCCATGTCTCCGGCCGGAGAGAGAATCTCAATCTTTCTCATATATTACGGGGTCGGCGTTGCTGCGCCGGGAGTAACGGATGTAACAGGCTGATCCACCCAGTTGGCTCTATATAGTGCTATGTTGGCA
The DNA here is from genome assembly GCA_017881645.1 of Clostridia bacterium. GTDB lineage: Bacteria > Bacillota > Clostridia > Saccharofermentanales > Saccharofermentanaceae > Firm-13. The sequence continues at coordinate 6,594 of JADGQQ010000022.1, read as the reverse complement.
TCCTGCTGCTCCAGTGTGGCGGCAAAAACAGTTCCGCCGTCACCGGTTGCGCAGAAATAATAGATGTTCGTATTGGGTTCGGGGTACAAAGCAGCATAAATCGCATCAATACCCGGCATGCAGATGGGTCCAGGCGGAAGTCCGGGGTACATATATGTGTTGTACGGATTATCCCGAAGTTCATCTGACGGAGTGGCCGCCCAAACTCTGGGAAGCCCGTCCTTTTCACGAAGGAAATTAATAGTCGCACAGGAGCCCAACTTCTGGAGACTCAAATCACTGGAGTTCAATCGATTATGAAAAACGGCAGAAATGAACCCCATGTCCTGCTGATTGGTTGTTTCAGACTGAATGATCGAAGCCAGAACCATTACCTGATCCATGGTCATGCCGATTTTTTGCGCACGGGCATAGTATTCATCCGGCAGCTTTGTGCTCATATTTCTAAGGAACGTCTCAATAATTTCTGTTTCCGAGACATTAATATCGAAATTATACGTATCAGGAAACAGGTAGCCGTTCAGAATGAAATCTCTCGGGGCGGAGACCGAAACCTGAGAGACAAATTTGTAATCGACAAAAAGATTCGGGCTGTTCATTTCCTGGTCAAGTACGGACTCATCAAATTTAATGCCTTTCTTGACAAGAAGCTGTTTGATTTGCGTATAAGTCATACCCTCCGGAAAAGTAATCGTAATGACTTCCGGTTTCTGACAAAGCATATACATCATTTCATCGTAGGAAAGCTTCCGGGTAAGAAAATGGGTCCCCACCTGATAGCCGCCGTCAAACCCGTTAAATTTGGACAGAAGCGTAAACATCAGCGTGTTGTCAACAAGCCCGTTTTCTTTCAGTTTCTTCGCAATTGCCGCAGTATCATCACCCAGATCAACGACAACCATCACCGCATCCGGTGTATCTTTATCAATAACCAGCTCTTTGGACTTAATTTCCGCAGCCAGCGTATCAAATCGATCCGTCTGAGAAACAACATAATTAAAGCCGAGAAAAATCCCGATTACGCCGACAGATAAGACAAGAAGAAGAACAACCAGTACCACAATCATGCGCTTCAGTTTTCTTGAAAACATACCGGTATTCTTCTCCTATCATCACACGTTTTTCTTGTTGCGCTGCTTCATCCGCGTGTCCGAATTCAAAATCTGTTTACGAAGCCGGATGGTTTGAGGTGTAACCTCGCACAGCTCGTCATCGGCCAGAAATTCCAGACACTGCTCAAGACTGAATCGTACCGGAGGAACAAGACGAAGTGACTCATCCGTACCGGATGCACGCATATTGGTGACATGCTTCTTCTTGCAGACGTTCACAGAGACATCTTCGTTTTTCGGATTAGCGCCGACAATCATACCTTCATATACCGGAGTACCGGCACCAATGAAAAGATAACCGCGTTCCTGCGCATTATACAAACCATAAGCCACGGCCGTTCCCGTTTCAAAGGCTACAAGCACTCCATGAGAACGTGTTTCGATATCTCCGGCGTACGGTTCAAATCCGCATATAACGCTGTTCATTATACCATTGCCCTTTGTATCGGTCAAAAACTCGGAACGGTAACCGATGATCCCGCGGGTCGGAACCTTGAACTCCATACGGCTGTATCCCTTCTCAGGAGGCAGCATATTGATCATTTCAGCTTTGCGCTGGCCCAGCTTCTCAATAACGGCACCTACAAAATCTTCCGGCACGTCTACAAGCAGCATTTCAACAGGCTCATGCAGTACTCCGTTTACTTCCTTCAAAATAACTCTCGGCTTGGACACCTGAAACTCATAGCCTTCACGGCGCATGGTTTCAATGAGAATCGAAAGATGCAGCTCGCCGCGCCCCTTAACAACAAAAGACTCTGTCGTATCCGTTTCTTCCAGACGCATGGATACGTTGGTTTCCATTTCTCTGAAAAGACGGTCGCGAAGGTGGCGGGAAGTTACAAACTTCCCTTCCTTGCCGGCAAACGGACTGTTATTTACCGAGAAATTCATGGAAATCGTCGGTTCGTCAATATTTACAAAAGGAAGGGGCTCGATGCAGGACGGGTCACACACCGTATCTCCGATATTGATTTCCGGAATACCGGCCACACAAACAATCTCACCGACGGTCGCCTGCGAAATTTCTGTTTTCCCGAGTCCCTGGAAGCACATCAGCTTCACAATACGGGCCGATTTGGTCGAATTGTCATCAAATCCGCAGACAACCACATTTTGTGCCTGACGGATCGTTCCGCGCTCTACACGTCCGATGGCAATTCTTCCGATATACGGATCAGAATCTATGTTCGAGATTAGAAGCTGCAAAGGTGCTTCCGTATCGCCTTCCGGACAGGGAACAGCATCCAGAATCGCATCCAGCAGCGGGTGGAAGTCAAGGGCATCGCCGCGCTCATACTCTTTTAGATCCAGACAGGATACGCCTACTTTACCGGATGAATATACGATAGGGAATTCAAGCTGTTCGTCATCGGCTCCAAGCTCAATGAAAAGTTCGAGGACCATATCAACAACTTCAATCGGGCGGGCGTCCGGTCGGTCGATCTTATTAATACAGACAATCGGCTTCAGTCCCATTTCAAGTGCTTTACGCAGAACAAAACGGGTCTGCGGCATCGGTCCGTCATACGCATCGACAACCAGAAGAACTCCGCTGACCATCTTGAGTACGCGTTCGACCTCGCCGCCGAAATCCGCATGCCCGGGTGTATCTACGACATTGATGCGGAATCCCTTGTAGCTGATGGCCGTGTTCTTGGCAAGGATCGTGATTCCGCGCTCTCTTTCAAGAGCGTTGGAGTCCATGACCTGTTCAATGATCACCTCGTTGTCACGATAGATGCCTGCCTGTTTCAGCATGGAGTCAACAATCGTTGTCTTGCCGTGGTCAACGTGGGCGATAATGGCTATGTTGCGTAAGTTCTCAATTTTCGTCATATGGATATCTTACCCCTTTTCCTTGTCCTTCATGCGCAGATAGAAGCGCATAGGTGTTCCTTCAAATCCGAAATTCTTGCGGAACTGGTTCTCCAGATACCGCTCATATGAAAAGTGCATAAGCTCCTTGTCATTTACAAAAAGGACAAATTGCGGCGGAAAAGTCGCTACCTGCGTACCATAATAGATCTTCAGGTGCTTCCCCTTGTCCTGCGGGGTCGGCACCATTGCGGTCGCCTCGGTAAGAAGATCGTTGAGCATGCCGGTCGTCAGCCGTTTCCCGGCCTGTTCGTGAACGTTCTTGATCATATCGAAAAGTTTTTCAACTCTCTGACCTGTTTTTGCCGACAGGAAAATGATCGGTGCATACGACATAAATGCAAATCGCTCCCGCACTTCTCTTTCCTGTGTCTCCAGCGTACCTGTGGTTTTCTCGATCAGATCCCATTTGTTGACGGCAATGATACAGGCTTTGCCGCCGTTGTGCGCATAACCGGCCACTTTCGTGTCCTGCTCGGTTACACCTTCCACAGCGTCGATAAGAATTACGCAGACATTGGATCTCTCAATTGCTGTGAGTGCTCGGATCATGCTGTACTTTTCTATGGAGTCTTCAATCCGGCTCTTTTTACGGAGGCCCGCGGTGTCAATAATCGTGAATGTGCCGTGTGAATTAACAACCACCGTGTCAATCGCATCACGGGTCGTACCGGGAATATCCGATACAATAGAGCGTTCGGAACCAATCATCTTATTTGCCAAAGAGGATTTCCCTGCATTGGGTTTGCCGATCAGGGCAACGCGAATCGTATCCTCATCCTGTTCCATCGCTTCTCTGTCGGGAAAATGCTCATACAGAGCGTCCAGCAATTCACCGATTCCGAGACGATGGGCTGCCGATATCGGATATACTTCACCGAGTCCGAGATTGTAAAATTCATAGAGTTCCGCAGGCAGATTGCCCACATGATCCACTTTATTCACGCATACCACGACCGGCTGTTTGGATTTGCGGAGCATGATGGCAATATCGTGATCCGAAGCCGTGAGGCCGGATTTGAGATCACAGATAAATAGAATAACATCCGCTGTATCAATCGCGATCTGCGCCTGTGCACGCATGCCTTTCAGAAGAATATCATCCGTATCCGGTTCAATTCCGCCGGTATCAATCAGAAGAAATTCGCGTTCACGCCAGGTGGCCGTCGCATAAATCCGGTCGCGTGTAACGCCCGGCGTATCATCGACAATCGATACTCGTTCGCCGAGGAGAGCGTTAAAAAACGAAGACTTGCCGACATTCGGCCGGCCGATAATCGCTACTACTGGTTTACTCATCGTTTTTCATACCTCTCTTGTTGTGATTCTTTTGACCCGTTCGTGCAAAAATACCTGTATATTCATCCAATGCTTCAAGAAGGCCTTCGCCTGTGGCACGCGTAATCCGAATGGGTACTGCCAGCTTTTCCTGAAGTTCGTTAACTGTCATGTCATCGAGGAAAATATCCTCATCCGCTTTGAGCGTGCAGTCCGGAAGAAGAATCAGATCCGGCTCCCGGTGTCCTTTTCTGCGCATTTGTTCAAATGTTCTGACAAAATCCTGCCCTGTCAGCAGTCCGGTCACCGTAATCATTTCACCGAAGAAGTAATTCACAACCGGAATTACTTCCAAACTGATATTATAGAGCACTGACATCTGATCCGCAAACGAATTCAGGCAGGGCTCTGCATCTACGCCAGAAAGCACCATAATGTATGGGGGCGGTATAGGTTTCTTTGTGCTTATTGACGTCTTTCGTCTGCGTCTCCGGGCAAGTCCGGTCTGCATCCGGCTTCGAAACTCGCTGATCATGCCAACCCCGTTCTCCAGCTGAGGGAATCCCTCATACTGAGAAGGAGTCGGAACCGGTCTTCCCGCACGAAGATAAAACTCATCGGCTGCAAAGAAAAGGCGTTCGCCCCGTTCTTTCAGAAAAGTCTTCTGCCACCGGTTCACCTGTTCCAGGACAGCGGCTGCTGTCTCTTTTGTATAAGCTGCGAGCGGGGTCAGCCGGTTCCCGTCACGGAACTTCGTGATTCCTACCGGAACCGCGGCAATCGACCGGAGATGACGGCCGAGAGCAGACAGATCTGTTAATGTCTGTTCAAGCACTTCTCCATCGTTCCAACCCGGACACAGAACGATCTGACAATTGAGCGATATGCCTGTTTCCGTTATGCGGACCAGTCGTTCCATAATATTTCCAGCAAACCGGTTCCGCATCATTTTCTGTCTGACTTCCGAATCCGTCGCATGGACAGATACATTCATCGGAGACAGATGATAGGATAGAATCCGGTCAAATTCCGGATCGGACAAGTTCGTCAGCGTCACATAATTCCCTGTCAGAAAGGACATGCGCAGGTCATCATCCTTGAAATATAGCGACGGCCGCAATCCTTTTGGAAGCTGATCGATAAAGCAGAAGATACATCCATTGCTGCAGGAAGTACACGTGTCGAGAAGCGGCTCTTCAAAACTGAGCCCTATGTCGTCATCTTCGTCCTTTTCGATTTCCGCTTCAAAAACGGTTCCATCCTGCCGGATGAAAGTTGCTGTAAGACTTTCCGTCATGACGCGCGTGCGATAATCGAAAACATCCCGGACCTCTTTCCCGTCCAGGGAAAAAAGTATATCTCCGGGAACGATCCCAAGTTCATCCGCAATGCTGTCTTTGAACACTTCGGATATTTTTCGATTATTCACGCTGTGTACCGTCAACGAATTCGTCTCCTTACATATAGATCCCGCCCGGATCCAGCCGTTCACTCTTTTCAGACAACAAAAAAACAGTGCGTACCTACGTTAGAGATGCGCACTGCCATTCTTGAAAGCTGTCTTATCCGGCTACTTAAGAAGCCGTTACATCGATCTTGACAATTTCCTTGCCATCCAGATAACCGCAGGTCTTACAGACCTTGTGGCGCAGCATCTTCATGTGGCACTGTGGGCACTCTACGAGTCCTGGGACACTGAGCTTCCACAAACTTCTATGACGAGAAGTTCTTGCCTTTGACCATTTGCGCTTTGGATTTGCCATGTCTACACCTCCATCACTTACCTGTCAGAGAAGTTCTCCGACATACATCACCGCCGCACTTTGACCTGAGGCGCGAATGATATTATCATACACAACGCGGTTGTTTGTCAAGCAAATCCGCACATGTTTCCCATGATTTTACAGGGTATCCGCCTTGTTTTCAAGACATACGCGGATTATAACGTCATTTTCTATCGATTCTTCGCCGGGAACATGCAAAAGATACCGCATTCGGATGTCGAACCCGCCTTCTTCAGATGGGGCAAATCGGGTCTTTCCGGCCATAAGCTCTAAAAGTCCTGACGATACGGCCAATTCTTTTGTCTCTATATCCATCCTGATATCCCCGTAAGGCGTAGACAGCAGACCCTCGGACCGCGCGTTCCCGGCACAGGAGAAAGCGATTTCCATGTGAACCTCGCAGTGACGTGTCAGTGTCAGACGATCCATGAGGCGGTCATATCGGATGGCGTAGAGAGAATCCTGCGTTTCTTCTCCCGAGGCCGGCTGGGTCCACGTCAAGGTCAGCAGCTCGCGTTCCGCGGTCAACTCCCCCGAAACAG
>JADGQQ010000146.1 GCA_017881645.1 Clostridia bacterium | reverse complement strand
GTAAAATTGGATAATCAAGAGCCTATACACCAACGGCGTGTCCGCTATAACGGCAAGCACCCCAAAGCGTTTAAAGAAAAATACAAAGAACTGCAGCCGGATAAATACGCCGGTGACGTGGCGAAAGTTATCGAGCGCGGCAGTACGCCGGCCGGTATGCACCGGTCTATCTGCGTGCAGGAAATTCTGGATTTTTTCGCGATTACGCCGGGACAGACCGGACTCGATGCCACTCTCGGATTTGGCGGACATTCTTCTGCGATGCTTGCCTGTATGCATGGTCAGGGACACCTGTACGCGATTGATGTGGATCCTCTCGAACTGCCGCGCACCCGGGAGCGTCTGGAGCGCTTGGGGTATGGTTCCGATATTTTGACGATTCTTCAGCTGAACTTTTCCGATATCGATGCGATTGTTATTGAATCCGGGCCGCTGGATTTTGTTCTGGCGGATTTGGGCGTCTCTTCCATGCAGATCGACAATCCCGAAAGAGGATTCTCCTTTAAGCGAGAAGGGCCGCTGGATCTGCGTCTCAATCCCAATGCCGGTCCATCCGCAGCAGAACGCCTCCGGACCATTACGCAGGCGGAACTCGAAGGCATGCTCATCGAGAACGCGGACGAACCTTATGCAGAAATCATCGCCCGCGCCATTCTTGCCGAGAGACGTAAAGGAACGGACATATCCACGACCACACAGCTCAAGCAGATCATCAAGGATGCCCTGAGCTTCCTTCCGGGAAATGATAAAAATCCGGATAAGATCGACGAGATCAAGAAGACTTGCCAGCGCTGTTTTCAGGCGCTGCGCATTGACGTCAATGATGAATTTGAAGTGCTGGATGCATTTCTCGAGAAGCTTCCCGACGCTCTGGTTCCAGGCGGACGCGTGGCCATCCTATCCTTCCATTCCGGAGAGGACCGACTCGTTAAGAAGTCTTTTCAGCGTTTCTTCCGGGAAGGCATCTATCGCGAAGTCGCTCCCGGCCCCATACGTCCGTCGGCCGAAGAATGTCACACGAACAGCCGTGCACGCTCCGCCAAATTGCGTTGGGCGATCAAAGCCTGATTTGTTCTTCCCTGCTGTCCAGAATCTCCTGTTCTCTGAACAAGCTTGCAACCGCTTCATCGTAATCGCAAAGCCTTTCGGCTTTTTTAATTTTCTTTGCATATTTTGCATGATCGGAAAACAAAAGGATCATATAGAGCCACATTTCTTTCATTTTGTACAGGACATTCGTATCTCCGGAGAGCACGCTTTTATAGTCCTTATAAATCCTGTCATGAAAGTCTTTCAGCAATTTCTTGTCGAGCTTCTCACTCTTTGTAATGTCGCCGATCAGTCCGGGGTTGGTTATGAGTCCCCGGCCTAGCATCACCGTCTCCGCACCCGGAAAATCGGCCGCAAACGCCTGATACTCTTTGACGGTAAAAATGTCCCCGTTATAACAGACCGGGTTTTTGCTTGACCCAAGTGCTTCCCCGAAAACCTTCCGGTTCGGCGTATTCTTATAGAAATCTTTCTGAATCCTCGGATGAATGATCAGTTCTTCCATGGGGTACTTGTTGAAAATTTCCATCAATGCAATGAATTCTTCCGGCGAGTCTTTCCCGATTCTTGTCTTTATGGAAATTTTGGCGGTCGACGCGGAGAATATTTTATCCAGGAACACATCCAGCTCCGTTGTTTTTGAGAGAAAACCGGACCCTCTGTTTTTCGACACGACCGTTCCGGACGGGCAGCCCAGATTCAAATTGATTTCATCGTATCCGAGCTGCTGCAGTTTTCCTGCGGTATGAAGAAAATCCGCTGCATCGTTCGTGAGCAGCTGCGGAACCAGCACGATTCCGCGGTTGTTTTCAGGCAATACGTCCCTTAATTCCTTCGTTGTAAAACGCTCGCTCTGATTGGCAGCGATAAAGGGCGAAAAGTATTTGTCAACCGAATGGAAGAAATCATTGTGGGCGTTACGATACACATACCCGGTCAGCCCTTCCATCGGTGCAAAATAAAACTGCATAGATCTGATGACTCCTTTCAGACGAACCGTTCCCTGTATCCGCACTTCCGGCAAAGTTCCTCGACCGCTTCTTTTCGTGTGAATCCGTCAACGATGCCGCATGCTTTCCTGCCTGCGATGATTTCCGAAAAAGACGCCGTATGTATGTTCCCCAAATTCATTATACCTTCACCGTCGAGGCAGCAGGGCACAACAGTTCCATCGACCAAGATGGCCGCCTGGCTGCGAAGTCCCTGACAAAAAGCACTTCCATGCACTTCTTTTTCCTTCAGTCCCGGCCATTTGAACAGATGCTCCTGATTCACGTAGATTCGCTCGGCAATTTTGATGCCTCTTCCCGGAATAACTTCCTGACGGATGGGGGCAGGCATGTCGAACTCCTTTTCAATGGCCGCCAGAAGTTCGTTATTTCGCACGTTCTCCGGGTGATTCACATGCTTGGCGTGCAGGTTCCAAAGGCGTAAGGATACGAATATTTTCGACCTTTTTATGGCATCTTGTGAAAAAGACAGAATGCGATCCATATATTCACCATTGTTTTGGGAATTCGTGTTGCCGTCCAGACTGTGCAGGGAGAAGTTCACCTGCCGCAGAGCCGGTTTGCTCAGAAGCATTTCACTGACCTTGTGAATCAGTGTGCCATTGGTCGTGATATTGACTTGAAACCCTTTTTCTTCGCACAGGTCCAGAAAGACCGCGAGTTCCGGATGAAGCAGAGGCTCGCCTTTTACATGAAAATAGATCGAATCGGTGTGCGATTTGATTTGATCCAATATTTTGGCAAACGTCTCTATATTCATAAATTCCGGGAGGCGATCTGTGCGCGGACAAAAATCACACGCAAGATTGCATACATTCGTTATTTCAATATAGATCTTTTTGAATTTTCTCAAGTATTGTCTCCTGTTTATGCAGTAAAATTGGGGGAGCGAATGTCGGTGCGAAGAAGACTCCGGATGCAGCCGTCTTCTTTGAGCCACTGTTACAAATTGTAACAGTAACACGTTCTGGCTTATAACAAAAGAATTCATTATAATACAATATGAAATGCGAATTAT